>NZ_CFAHBC010000004.1:0-141247 GCF_983179755.1 Brotaphodocola sp.
ATCCAATCGGATCATTGTAGATCAGATAGTCCAGTTCTGACCGCTGATACATATTATCGGCAACCTCATTCTCCACGGCGATGGTATCAATGGCAATCATGCTGCCATCTAAAAATTTCAGTTCCACACAAGCGGTATCCATGTTAAACTCACAAGAAATCAATCTATCCATAAGAAACCTCCATTTTGCGGGATGTTAGATCATCCCAAAATATTTGAATGCTTCTCGGATTGCTTTCTCTTTTTCCGGCGGACACATGGGCTGTCTGGAATCCTCGGACTTCGGCAAATTGTAATTCTTGCCAACTTCAATCCCACATTTCCTCTTAATCTGTGAGATATAAAGATTGGATACCTTTAACCCGCTATGCTCCAGCACATAGTCTTTGATCTGGGTGTAGGTTGCCCCATCCTGAAATTCGGACATATCCATATCTTCCAAAGAGAACTCAACCCGAATCTTTTTCGAGTCGACCTCACCCTTGGAAAGCAAGACAACCGTCTCCACATGGTAAGTCTGGGGGAAGAGATCCACTGGCCATGCGCTCTTTGCCTGATATCCATACTTCTTAAACACTTTCAAATCGCGTGCAAGGGTATCTGGTCCGCAGGAGACATAGACAACTCGCTTTGCCTTTACAGATGCAACTGCACGGATAAACTCTTCTGTGCTTCCAGATCTTGGCGGGTCCATCAGCACTACATCGACTCCATCCCCTGCTTCTGCCATCTGCGTCATAAACTTTGTGGCATCATTGCAGTAAAAACGAATATTTTTGATGTTGTTGCATTTTGCGTTCTGGACAGCATCGCGCACTGCATCTGGATTCAACTCCACACCGATTACCTGACCAGCATGAGCGGATGCGGTAATTCCGATTGTTCCGATTCCACAGTAGGCATCCAGAACCGTCTCTTTTCCGGTAAGACCAGCCAGCTCAATCGCCTTATTGTAGAGATATTCTGTCTGGACCGGATTTACCTGATAGAAGGACTTCGGGGAGATGCGGAAACGGAAGCCGCAAAGCTCATCTTCTATATATCCCTTTCCATACAACACATGCTCACGGTCGCCAAGCACCATGCTTGTTCCTCGGTCATTGATGTTCTGGACGATCGTTGTGATCTCCGGATGCTTCTGTCTCAATGCCTTGACAAAATTATTTTTAGATGGGAATACTGGAGATGCCGTCACGAGAACCACAAGGATTTCTCCTGTTGTAAATCCACGGCGGATCAACACATGGCGCAAAAGACCATAGCCCGTATCCTCGTCATAAGTGCGGATTTTGAATGACTTGAGCATTCCGCGAATCGTCCCAATGATCTCATCTGCCTTCTGGTCCTCAATCAGACAACTCTCCACCGGAACAAGATTGTGTGTGCCCTCCTCATAAACACCGGATACCGGCTCGCCTTTGCGGTGACCGAATACTGCATGAACTTTGTTACGATAGTGGAACGGATTTTCCATCCCATGAATCGGATGCACGCCACAGAATTTTCCTAAAAGTTTTTGCATCTGTGCCTGCTTTAATTTCAGCTGTTCCTCATACGGCATATCCAGATATTGACAACCGCCACAACGCGCAGAAACCGGACAGAGACTCTTTTTCTTTAATTTTTTTGTGTTCTTCTCTTTATTCTTTTCTCTATCCTTTTCTTTATCCTTCGCTTTATCTCTACCAATCTCTTTTAAGATTTTTGAAGGCTTATCAGATTGATAGCCCCGATAACGCTCTGATTCTTTTGATCCCCTTGATCCCTTTGATTCCTTTGATTCTTTTAATTCTTTTGATGCCTTTAATGGTTTTGACGCTTTTAATGATTTTGATTCCTTCAATACCCTTCGTTCCGATTTATCACCAAACGATTTTCCATTACGCACTGGTTTGGAAGATCTCGCATCCGTATCCATGCGCTTTTTCTTATTTTTCTCTGTCTCTCTCATGAATAATTCTATCTTCTTTCTATTCTCTATCTTGCCACCCAAACAAAAACAGCGCAGAAAATACTAAAATACTTGAATTTTGACGCTTCTCCCGTATAATTACTCTGTGAGTAAAACGCCACATAAACTCTGTTACAAAAATTACATTTCTTTATGAAAGGAGCTTTTATGAATCAAAATTTCAATATTTCCCATACACCAACTATACCAAACTCCGCTTCTTCCTCTGATCCATCCTATTTCATTGATCCGACCTGTTATCACGGTCGCCCTGAAGATGAAAGTTTACGTCTTACAAAAGAGAGCCGCACTTATGACCTTCTTGACGAGCTCCATATTCCCTATATCCGTGTGGATCACAGTGCCATGCCGACAATCGAAGCCTGTCATGATGTAGACAAACTTCTCGATATTGACATTTGCAAAAATCTCTTTCTGTGCAATGCGCAGAAAACTGCATTTTACCTGTTAATGATGCCCGGCGAAAAGAAGTTCAAGACCTCCAAACTCTCCAAACAAATCGGCAGTGCCCGCCTCTCTTTTGGCAAACCGGACGATATGGAACGACTTCTCGATCTGACTCCCGGTTCTGTGAGCGTGCTTGGACTGATGAATGACCCGGAAAATCGCGTACAGCTCCTGATTGATCGCGATGTCATCGATCACCATGCATTTATCGGCTGTCATCCATGCATCAACACCTCAAGCCTGAAAATCAGCACACGCGATATTTTGGATCATTTTCTTCCTGCTGTCCACCATGAACCCATTATCGTGGAACTTCCGTGGGAAGAGTAAATATAATCCTATAATACAAATACAATGACAACCTTTTCACGCATCCCCCGTCTGATCGTGTCGGTTGACGGGAGATGCACTATCGGCGCTTATGCATTCTTCTTCAACGGTCTTGTCACCTGGTGCAGCCACTCTAACTCGTCTCCACTCAGATACGGAGAAATCTTCTCATACACTGTCTGGTGATACTCATTCAAAAATCCAAGATCCTCATCCGTCATCATCGAAACTTCCACCGGCTCAAGATCAATCGGAACCCAGGTCAGATACTCAAATCCCAAGAACTGACCAAAATCTGTCTTATTCTTTTTCAGGCAATACATCAGATTCTCGGTGCGAATTCCGTGTTTTCCTTCGATATAAAGTCCCGGTTCATCGGAACATACCATTCCCGGCATAAACGGAACGACTTCCGGACGGCGACCCGCTGCCACTCTCGAGCGAATTCCAACCGGTCTCTCATGCACATTCAGCAGATAACCAACTCCATGTCCCGTTCCATGATTAAAGTCAAGCCCCTCTTTCCAGAACGGCTCCCGCGCCACATAGTCGATCGTCATTCCGCTTGCCCCCTGAATAAACGTCGTGTGAGCAAGGCGAAGCATGCTGATCAGCACAAGCGTATAATGCTTTTTTGCCTCCTCCGTCACCGGTCCAAGTGCAACGGTTCTCGTGATGTCAGTCGTTCCCTCTAAATACTGACCGCCCGAATCAACAAGGTACAGACCCTCTGGATGCAGATCGACACAGGTCTCAGGGAGTGCATGGTAATGGCACATTGCGGCATTTGCCCCATACGCGGAAATCGTCGTAAAGCTCAGATCCAGTGCCCCCTGCTCTTTTCGCAGTTCTTCGAGATAATCGGAAACACTGTACTCCGTCATCGGAATCTTTCCCACATTTTTCTTGAGCCAATAAATAAACTTCGTCATTGCTACGCCATCAAGAATATGCGCTTTCTTCATATTCTCGATTTCCGTCGGATTCTTCACTGCTTTTGCCATCACAGTCGGATTCATCTGGTCAATCACCTTGTTCGTGTCATCGAGTCCGTTCAAAATCGCATCGTTTGCCTTCGCCTTCTCTAACAGAACGCGCGCATAGTGAATCTGACGAACATACTCATAAATTGCATCATACGGCTGAGTCTTAACACCCTGAGCACTCAAATACTCTCTTACTTCATCCGACACTGCCTTTGCATCAATAAACAAAATCAGATCCGTCTTTGTCACTGCCAGATAAGACAGCGCTACCGGATTGCATGGAATATCATTTCCACGAATATTTAAAAGCCACGCAATATCATCCAGCGTTGTCAGGATATGGGTATCTGCTCCTGCCCGCTCCATCTGTGCACGAAGATCAGCAATCTTCTCCTTTGCCGACTTGCCCGCATATTTCTCATCGAGCACCCAGATCGGCTCTGAGGAAAGTTCCGGGCGATCTTCCCAGATCTCTCCGACAAGATCATATCCACTCTCGACGCTCACCCGATTTGCTCCGAGCAGATCTCTGAGTCGCTCGCCCATCATGCTGTTGATCACACGACCGTCAAATCCGAGCACTCCGCCCTCTGGCAAATGCTGTTGCAGATACGTTTCCACAGTCGGAACTCCCGGCTCGCCCATCTTCATGAGTTCTACTCCAGATCCTGCAAGCTCTGCGGATGCCTGAACAAAATATCTTCCATCTGTCCAGAGTCCGACCCAGTCTTTTGTAATGACTGCCTGTCCAGCCGAACCGGTAAACCCGGTGATATATTTTCTGCACGCAAAATACTCTCCCACATACTCAGATTCATGGAAATCCGATGTCGGAACGAGGTATGCATCCATCTGATGTTCCGCCATCTTCTCCCGAAGTCTCTGAATTCTCTCTGTTACCGTTTCCATTGTATTCTTCTTAGCCTTCTTTCCTTCTGTTCTGTTAAATACCAATCAAAGACCATATTTTTTCAGCTCTACGGCTGAATCAGATTCAATTTCACACAGGCATTCCAGACTCCATCTTTTCCGATCTCATCCGTCACATAGTCCGCCGTTTGTTTCAGGATCTCAATCGCATTTCCCATTGCCACACCGATTCCTGCCGTCTGGATGATCTCATAATCATTCATGCTGTCTCCAAATGCCACCGTATTTTCAAGCGGAATGTCATAATACGCACAAAGACGCTTAAGACCTTCCGCTTTTGAGGACTGCTTCTCCACGATATCCGCACCCTCACGGCTTGAAAACATCGGCAGTTTCACCTCCGGAAATGCCACTTCCACCTCATGACAGCCTGCCTCTCCTCCGATATAAGTCAGCGTTTTCACCGGAATCTCAAGAAGTTTCCACGGGTCTTGGAAATTTCTCTCCGTCACGCCCCATCTCTTGATATCATGATGCTCCACAAACTTCGGATTGACATAATAGTCCTCCGTTCCACTGCTCATTCCGATCGAGAACTCTTTTCCCTCTGCAAAGCGCAACATCCGCTCCACCAGAGCATGATCCATCAGATGTTCATAAATCAGTGTGTCCCCGACCGTAATCTTCGTTCCGTTCAGATGAATCACTGCATCCGGCTCCACCATTTCTTTCAGCCCTGCGCTGAAAGGACTGTCCAGATCTCGTCCAGTCGCAACCACAATATAATAATGCTCACGCAAAAGCTCCACGGCTTTCTTTGCACTCTCCGGAATCTTGTAATCTGCATGATCCAGAAGCGTCATATCCATGTCAAAACTGACAATTCCTTTCTTTTTGTCCTTCATAGTCTCCTTCATTCGTTTTTTCGCATCCTTTACTTACTCATTTACTTACTCAATAAACATCGTTATTTTATTCTTTTCGCTACGCGTAAAAATGTCCAATCAGAATTCCTTACTCTCAGAATTCTTTTTCTGTCTTACACACGTCTTTTATCATAGCAAATTAGCAATCATTCCGCAAGCAGATGGACTGGCATTTTCAGAAAAGACAAACAAAATAAGAAAAAGAAAAGGCATTGAGCAACTCGTCTCAAAAACCTTTTCTCAAAAAATACTTTTCAAATTTTTCTTTTCATGATATACTACTAATGTTGTTAAAACGTCGGGGTATGGCGTAGCTTGGTAGCGCGCTCGGCTGGGGGCCGAGAGGTCGCAAGTTCAAATCTTGTTGCCCCGACTTTTCTTTTTTTAATCTTTCCATATCCAAATCTAAACCCTATTGATATTATTTTCATACCATTTTCATTTGCATTTTGCAATCCCAGGCATCCAAAGTGCTCCATTCTGATCAGGTGTGAGAACAACCGGCTCTGTCATCATGCGCCCTTCTAAGTCCAGACAATACCATTTTCCATCCACGGTGATCTGTCCCGTCCGCATACTCCCATCTTCTCCTAAATAATACCAATGATTCTTGTAGCGATACCAAGTGTCTGTTACCATATGTCCAGCACCATCAAACCAGTACCAGACTCCATTGTCACAGTACCAATCATTGCGGACATATCGCCCTCTTCCATCCCGGTAATAAAAGCGCCATCCTCCATCCTCTTTTTTCCACCCCACCGGAATATGCTCTAAATACCAGGTCTTCATAAATTCTTCCGGATTCCGATACACATTCTTGATCCCACTCGTACTGCTCCCCCAGTCCGGCAACTGAAAATGCGGTTTATCCACGATCGTCTTCCAATTTCCACCCCATTCCAAGCCTAAAGAGACTCCAATCGCCCCAACGCGCTCAAAAAATTTCCCACTCTCATTATACGCCCCATGACCGTCATCGCGATAAACGTCAAATGCAGTTCCCCATTGATGGTAAGAGCTGTAATTTTTTCCCGGTGCGTTTGTCACAATCTTCCCCGGCTTTGTACGCCCCTGTGCATACAGAGCATCCTGCTCCGCCACAGTCCGAAATGTCTCTCCAATTTTAATTTTAAGATTCTGTCTATTCGCCGATTCCACCAGCTGAACTGCCAATTTCTGAAGGCGTGGATGACATAGAGTGATATCTCTCATCGCGCGTTCCCCCTATTTTCTTTATTCTATTTTCTTTGTTTTCTTTTTCTCTGTAATGTTATTTATATTCAAATAAATACGCAAACGCAATTCACCATGTATTCGCATTCATTTTTTATTTTTTTGACATTTTTCGTTGTATTTTGCAATAAAAAACGTATCTTCTTAATATAGGGGTAGATATACAAACCCCAGTTTACGCAGGGAGGTATGTATCATCATTATGAAAAAATGCAACCACATTAAAAAATTAGGCGTTATCCTCTTATCCGGACTTATGCTCTCCGCACAGACGACACCTGTCCTTCATCCATTCACGATCGTGGCGGAAGCACACTCCGGAAGAACTGACTCGAGCGGTGGACACCATGACTATCAAAACAAAAGTGGACTTGGAAGTTACCACTACCACCACGGCATGCCCGCTCATCTTCATCCAAACGGTGTTTGCCCTTACAGCTCCTCCTCATCCAAATCCTCGTCTTCCTCTTCATCCAGTTCCAAGAGTACTTCGTCCCAGACATCAAAGACGACGATCACCACAGAACTGATGAATTCCTATCAGGCTGTTTTTGACGCAGATTATTACTACAACGCCAACCCGGATCTCCAGTCTGCTATCGGTCGCAATAGTTTGAAGCTGTTTGAGCATTTCTACACAAATGGAATGGCAGAGGGAAGAAAGGGATGCGAGTCCTTTGACGTGAACGTCTACAAGGAAAATAATGAGGATCTCAAAAATGCCTACGGAGATAATCTCAAATCCTACTACGAGCACTATGTGACCACCGGTTGTAACGAAAATCGTGTGCACCAATAACGCGTGCATCAATAAGCATACATAAATAAAACATGTACCCATCCTTCATCGCCGTCGCAACGATGATCCTTGGTTCATCATCTAAAAACTGCAATCACACAATCACATTTAAACAAAAATGGAAATCGAACAGGGGGATGAAACTCCCCCTCCGTTTTCCGATTTCCCTTTTTTCGTTTTGTTTTTCCATTTTTGTCCCTTTTTCTTGTGCGTATGATACATGAGTATCTCTATTTTTTGCCATTTTATTAGCTATTTTGCCATTTATAAAAAAAAGTGAAATTTCCACTTGCTTTTTTGCAACAAACACGATAGAATATAGGAGTTCGCTGATGACAAGTCACTCACAGAAACGAGTCAAGCGACACAACATAATATCGATCATGGCCTCATGGTCAAGCGGTTAAGACGACGCCCTCTCACGGCGTAAACTCGGGTTCGATTCCCGATGAGGTCATACAGAATAAAAACTCCGGTGTGATATTTCACATCGGAGTTTTTTCGATCAAAATCGCAGAGCGCTGTGCCACACCTAATTCAAATTCCAGTCAACGCTCGCGCAGACTTGGCGCGTGATTCCGGTCCGCTCTGCTTACATCTTCCCATCAGAATCATTGCACTTCTTCGTTTCATTGCAGTTGGTGCATAACAAGCGCCACTGGCACTTTGCACCCACTCCAAGTTATCATACCTGATAGCCTCAGAAATGAAAACTTCAGACATGATAATTCATGCTTCCGGAACTTTTCGAAGTTCACGAAGAATCTTGCAAAAACGCTCTGGAACTTCATTTACTTTCATATCTCGCGGAACTGCGATCGTTCCTGCCTTCTTTGCCGTCTCATAATACCAGCATTTGTACTCCACCATCTCCATCGTGTGCTCAAGCTCCTCCATCTGTTCTCTAAGCTCCTCCCGTTGGTGGCGAAACATCTCAAGGCGCATTTCAATCGTGTCATCCCCCTGCAAAGCCATCTCGATATACTGACGAATATCCTTGATCGACATTTCTGCCTTCTTCATACAACCAATGACTTGAAGCCACTCAAAATCAGACTCCTTGAACATCCGAATTCCCCCAGCCGAGCGTTCCACAAACGGCAACAGTCCCTCTTTGTCATAGTATCGCAGAGTCGAAGCCGTCACTCCCAGCAATTTCGCTGTTTCTCCCACTGTGTAAATCATATCCCAATCCCTCCAACATTTTTTCAATCTGAATCGTTCCTATTTTCTCATTTTCTGATTTGCTTATTTTCTAATTTGCTTACTCTTAGACTCTTGTATCTCCTACTTTCTTGCTCTTCTTACTCCTATTACTCTTATTGCGAAAAATTCTCCCTCAAGTCCGCACAAAATCCCGTCAAAAATCGCAGTAAACTCTTGACTTAAAGTGTACTTCAAGTTGTACAGTATAGCTAAGCTTTAATGCAAGCATATCGTTAAATGCCTTCCATGTCAAGTTTCTAAAGGTTGCTACAAGTTTCTAACACTAAACGAATGAACACTTCCGCGCTTCATCTAAACACAGCGCAAGGACAATGAATGCAACACTAAGACAGCATACATAATCGCATGACCGCGCAGGGCATTTTCCAAAAATGACACCAAAAACTTTTCTATAATAAGGAGGAAATCACTATGATTTTTGACGAGACTTACACTCTGGCAAATGGCATAAAAATCCCGAAACTCGGACTTGGCACCTGGTTCATCGAGGATGGCAAGGCAAGCGATGCCGTCAAATCCGCAGTAAAACTCGGTTATCGCCTCATCGATACCGCACAGGCTTACGGCAATGAGCGCGGTGTCGGAGAGGGCGTGCGCAGTTGTGGCATTGCGCGTGAGGAACTCTTTGTTGCCAGCAAGGTTGCTGCCGAATTAAAGACCTATGAGGAGGCTTCCAAGTCCATCGATGAAACTTTAGAGAAAATGGGGCTTGACTATCTCGATCAGATGATCATTCACTCCCCACAGCCTTGGACGGAGTTCCGCGTGGAGAAGCGCTACTTTGAGGAGAACAAGGAAGTGTGGCGCGCACTTGAGGATGCCCAGAAAGCCGGAAAGATCCGTGTCATCGGTGTCTCCAACTTCCTGAAAGATGATCTGGAAAACCTGCTCTCTGATTGTCATGTAAAGCCGATGGTAAACCAGATTCTGCTTCATATCAGCAACACCGATCTTGCGCTCGTTGATTATTGCAAGTCCCAGAACATTTTAGTGGAAGCATACTCTCCGATCGCTCACGGCGAGGCGCTCAAGAACCCGGCAATCACAGAAATGGCCAAAAAGTACCATGTCACTCCTGCTCAGCTCTGCATCCGCTACGTCATCCAGCTTGGCACCGTGGCACTTCCAAAGACTGCAAACCCGGATCACATGGCAGACAATGCCAACGTCGATTTCGTGATCTCCGACGCAGATATGGAGACTCTGATGCACATGGAGCATATCGCAGATTACGGTGATTTCAACATTTTCCCGGTATTCAGCGGAAAACCGCTGGCATAAATTTTTCTCTTTATTCCCTTTTGGAAACATTTACTCTTATGTTTTTATTCCAGAGGACAAAATAAAATCTTCTACAAAATTTTATGAAACAAAAGTATAAGAAAGACGGGAGAGCTCAAAACGAACTCTCCCGCTAATTTTTTAACCTCTGATCAATTTCTGGTTAATTTGTAAGCGAAAAATCTTATTTATTTTCTGATAACTTATTAGAAAGCTCCTGACAGAGTCTTCCAACCGGAAGTCCCACCACATTGTTGTAATCTCCGCAAATTCCCTTTACATGCATCGCAAAGCGTCCCTGAATTCCATAAGCTCCGGCTTTGTCCATCGGCTCTCCGGTCGCAATATAAGCGCGAATCTGCTCCTCCGTCATCGGATAAACCTCCACATCCGTCTTCTCCGCAAATGTACAGGTCTTTCCTGTCTCGCAAGAAACCATCGTCACTCCCGTGTAGACCTGATGTTTCCGTCCACTGAGCATGCTGAGCATCTCAAATGCCTCGCGCTCATCGTGAGGTTTTCCGAGAATTTTTCCATCCGCCGACACAACCGTGTCTGCCCCGATGACAATCACCTGCTCTCCTTCATGGCGCTTCGCAATATCTCCGGCTTTCTGTGCTGACAGCTCCATCACCGCATCCGCCGGAACTGTCGTCGTGATCACTTCCTCGACATGGCTCGGTTCAATTTCCGGCTCAATTCCAACCTGATGCAGAAGCTCTCTGCGCCTCGGGGACGCAGATGCAAGAATTACTTTTTTCATTTCCAGTGTTTCTCCTGTTTCCTGTTATTCGTCTCGTCTGTCTCTTGTATCGCCCATTTTCGATCCAGGTTTCTATTTCGATTCCGATCTGTGTTTCGATTCAAAATTCTTTCTAAGTTTCCCCGGATTCTCCTACTCTTCTGCATCCAGAATGTAATCGGTTGTCTGGTATACATAGAAGTTCAGCCAGTTTGCATAGAGCGTGTTGGAGAGATTTCTCCATGTCAAAACCGGAACGCTGAACGGATCGTTGTTCTCATAATAATTGCACGGAAGTTCCGGATTCAGTCCCTTTTTCAGATCACGGTGATACTCATTGTTCAATGTCATGCGGTCATACTCCGGATGTCCCTGAACAAAGATCTGACTTCCATCCCGATTAAGCACCAGAAAAACGCCTGCCTCATCCGACTCTGCGACAATCTGAAGTTCCGGATGTTTCTCAATATCCTCACGGCGCACCTCGGTGTAGCGGGAATGCGGTGCCATCACATAGTCATCCATACTGCGCACAAGCGGAACCTTGCGGTCAAGAATTCGGTGACGATAAATTCCGGAGAGCTTGGATTTTCTCATATATTTCGGAATTCCATAATGATAGTACAGACCAGCCTGTGCTCCCCAGCAGATATGCAGGGTGGAATGAACATGAGTCTTTGACCACTCCATGATCGTCTTGAGTTCTTCCCAATAATTGACTTCCTCAAACTCCATATTCTCAACCGGAGCACCGGTGATAATCAGACCATCGAATTTCTTTCTCTTAACTTCATCAAAGGTGACATAGAATTTATTTAAATGGCTTGCAGACGTATGCGTCGACACATGAGAGGACATCATCAAAAAGGTGCAGTCCACCTGAAGCGGCGTATTGGAGAGCGCACGAAGAAGCTGAGTCTCCGTATCCTCCTTCAACGGCATCAAATTCAGGATCAAAATCTGAAGCGGACGAATATCCTGGCTTAAGGCACGGTCTTCATCCATCACAAAGATATTCTCCGACTCAAGAATAGCACGCGCCGGAAGTTCATTCTGTACTTTAATTGGCATAATTTTCTCCCCCAATCGATTAATCTCGATGCAAAATCTCAACAAAAATCTTCATGTTCTTATTTACATGAACTTTTTACTCAATTACCTATATTTACCTATTATTTATCAATAAAAATGCCTCTTCTCGCAAATATACGCTTTGTAGTATATCACAAGAAGAGGCAATAGTCGAGATGCCATCTCGGAAATAAGTTTTTTGAGAAACAAGTTTTACTAAAAATAAAGGTTCATAACCTCATTCCAACCAGTCAACTTCTGAATCAGTATTGTACATAATCTGTGACCTCATCCGAGATCATTCCCTTTTCTGCCTTTAATTTCTCATTTGCCGTCTCCACATCCATCTTTGAGAGAACAAACATAATCAGAACATCAAAAATCAGAGGAAGCCACAGGTACATAAACTGCATCATATCAAGCGCTGACTGGGGCTGTACAGAATTGGTTCCAACGTAACCACTGAATTCCAACAGCCATCCAACCACAGCCGTTCCAATTCCTCCACCCAGTTTTACGCCAAGCGAAGTACAGGAATACATCGTTCCATCGACCCGCTTTCCCTGTGTCAGATAAGTATACTCTGAGCAGGATGCAATCACTGCATTCATATCTCCCTGCCACGGTCCCTGACCAAGCGCCGCAAGCGCAGTAAATGCCATCATAAGAGAAATGCTTCCCATATATCCCGCTACCACAACAAACGCTCTTCCAATGACTGCCAGGATATATCCTCTTAAGTTCAGCTTATACATTCCCTTCCATTTTCCGACAAGGGTTGGCGTGAAAATCAGTGCAACGATCAGCGGAATATTTACCGCCCACGCAAACTGACCAAACAAATTTTTATTTTTTAAGACCCAAGTCATATAATAAATGCCGGCTCCGATCATCGCACCGTACAACTGCTGTAAAATGTAAGTGCCACAGATCATCAGATAATATTTATTTTTTATGAGCAGGTGAAACGCCTGAACAAGTCCATATTCCTCTTTCTCCGTCTTCTCCTCGCCTTCATTCAGCTCATCCTCCGGAAGCTCCTTCACAGAAAGACCGGAGATCGTGTTCACAATCAGTCCCACCACTGCATAAATAATTGCCACCGTTCTCCATGCACCTGCATCCCCGCCAAGGCGATCAACAAACCCAACCGTAATCGACTGGATCAGAAGACTCGTAGAAAATGCAAAAATAAACCGGTATGAGCCCATCTGAACGCGTTCCTTGCTGTTTTTCGTGACAAGCGAGGTCAGCGCCGAGTAAGCAATGTTATTCGCCGTATAGAAAACACCGTTCAACAACGTATAGGCGATAAAAAACCACGCATACTTTGCGGAATTGCCAAGATTCATCGGCACTGCAAACACGGCGATCAGTGTCACGGCGCAACCGATATATCCATAAATCATCCACGGACGCGCCTTTCCAAGTCTGGTATGCGTCTTATCAATCATCGAGCCAAAAAAGATATCCGTAAATCCGTCAAAAATCTTTGAGACAGCAATCAGCGTCCCCACAATTCCCGCGGTCAATCCAACCGTATCCGTCAGATAGACCATGACAAAAGACGTGAGAAATGCATACACCACATTTCCCGCAATATCCCCTGAACCGTAACCAACCTTGTTGTACCACTTTAAATATTTCTTTTCTTCCATACCGGGTATCCCTCTCCTTTACGCAATCCCCCATTTTCAGTTCCCCGCCAAGAGATGAAAATCCAAATAAAAATATGTATTTTTTTCTATTCATTTCGTCCCTCAACAGTCCCTATCATACGTTTTTCTTTAGCATTTGTCGATGAATGAAGTTACACAGAATATGCACAAAATCATACTGTTAAAAAAGAGCATAAAAATCCCCTCTTTGCCGTTTAACAGGTATCTATCATACTGTGAACCTGCCCTTTTATCCGACAAAGAGGGGACTTGCTCATTCTTCCGTCTCCATCATTCTCTTTCGATACTGCTGAGGTGAATATCCTTTTCTTTTATGGAAAATACGACTGAAATACAGAGGATTGTTATACCCGACAATTCGTGAGATCTCATTGACTGAGTAGGTCGTGGTCTCTAACAAGATCTGGGCATTCGTAATGCGAATGGAAGTGAGAAACTGCATTGGAGTCTCCCCGGTATATTTCTTAAAATTGTGGATAAACCAGCTGACACTCATCCCCTTCGAGGATGCATACTCCTCAATATTGATGTCCAGATTGTAATTCGTGCTAAAATAAGAGACCGTCAGCTCCATCTCTCGATCCATATATTCGTTTTTCAGAACGTGTTCTCGTGTAAGTTCTCGGTTAAATACAATCAGCAGGTGACGCAGAAGAAGCATCAGCATCTCCTCATAATCACTCTGACATTTTTGCAGTTCGCTGATGATTCTCTTGAAAATGCGCTCATATTCCAGCGATGTTCCAACCGAAAACACTCTCTGCTTGTCCGCAAACCCATATTTTCTGAGTATATTTTTCACATCACTTCCCGTAAAATGAATCCAGAATACTTCCGTCTTATCCTTCCCGTAATATTCATATTTTTGAAGTTCTTTCGGCCGAAACAGCACAACATTTCCAGCCGGCACAATCGTCTCATTCTCCGGCGTATCAAAATGAAAATATGCCTTTCCCGACGCAATATAGATGATCTGATAATCCAACCGTCCTCTCGGACGATAAGTCGGCATTTTCGGATACGAAGACAGGCGGTAATTTCCACAACTGCCCACAATCAGTGGCTGACGTTTGTCCTTAAAGTCCTTGTGTGACTGATTCAGATATCCGGTATTGATATACATCTGTCCTTCCCCCTGTCATCCCGTATGCTCTTCTAAAAAGTATTCCAAACTGCATTTGAACTGCATTATAAACTGCATTATAAACCATATTTTATATTATATCATTTTGTGCATATTTCGTCTATTTCTATTCATAGACAGGCAGAACGCATTTCTGTAAAATATCCCTAGAAAACAAAATATTTTCAAGTTAGTCGGACCGTTTTCTCGTTTGACTTCAAACACAAGACAAACATCAGACACAACAAAAAAATATATATCAACGCATTGCCTATCAGGAGGGTTTATGAATGATTATTCCACGCTATTATGAAGATTTAAACGTCTTACATGACCACACCATGCCGATGAGAGCTTATTACATCCCGGCATCCAAACGGATGAATACTCTGGTTGAGCACCGGGGCGATTCCGATCGTTTTCAACTGTTAAACGGCACATGGAAATTCCAATATTACAAGAGCATCTATGAACTTCATGATCGCTTTTATCAGTCCGACTATGACACAAAAGAGTTTGATGAGATCATCGTTCCTAGCGTATGGCAGACAGCTGGATACGACTCAAACCAGTACACCAATATTCGCTATCCGTTTCCGTTTGATCCGCCCTACGTTCCTCAGGACATCCCCTGTGGCGCTTATGTCCGAACGTTTTTGTATCAGAAAGATGCGCTTGCAAAGAAAGCCTTTTTGAACTTTGAGGGTGTCGACAGCTGTTTCTACGTTTGGATCAACGGAATTTATGTCGGATACAGTCAGGTTTCCCATGCAACTGCCGAGTTCGATGTCACCGATCTTTTAAATGAGGGGGAAAATACCCTCGCAGTTCTCGTTCTAAAATGGTGTGACGGCTCTTATCTGGAGGATCAGGACAAGTTTCGCATGAGCGGAATTTTCCGCGATGTCTATCTCTTAAAACGCCCTGAGCATGCAATCTGGGACTATCACATCACAACTAAGATCCAGGAAAATCGTGCAACCATCCACCTCAATATGGAGTTCTATCATCCGGTTCTCACATCCATCCGCATAGAAGATCCGAATGGCACACTCCTCGCAGAAGAGACGGTCTCGGAGCCTAGACAAGTAAAGTTTGAGCTTGAAAATCCGATCCTCTGGAACACAGAGCACCCCTACCTCTACACGATCGTACTTCAGACGGAATATGAAACGATCATCGACGAACTTGCACTCCGCACAATCGAAATCCGCGACCGTGTACTTCTCTTTAACGGAGAAAAAATTAAATTTCGCGGAGTCAACCGTCACGACTCTGACCCGGTTACCGGATTCACCGTCGGTGTGGAACAGATCAAAAAAGACCTCACCTTGATGAAGCAACATAATTTTAATTCGATCCGTTCAAGTCACTATCCGAACGCCCCTTATTTTTATCAGATGTGTGACCGCTACGGCTTCCTGGTCATCGATGAGGCAGATTTAGAAGCGCATGGACCATTTATGTTGTACCGCAAAGAAGATACCGACTATAATCGTTTCAAACGCTGGAATGAGAAAATCGCCGATGACCCGGCATGGGCGCAGGCAATCCTTGACCGCGTTCAGCGAATGGTGGAGCGCGACAAGAACCGCTTCTGCATCATCATGTGGTCAATGGGAAACGAGAGTGCATACGGATGTAATTTCGAGAATGCGCTGAGATGGACGAAGGAGTTCGATCCTGATCGAATCACCCAGTATGAAAGCGCCCGCTACCGCAACTACGATGTAACTTACGACTACAAAAATCTGGATTTGTACAGCCGGATGTACCCTGCACTCACAGAAATTCAAGAATATCTCAAAAAAGATGGAAGCAAGCCGTTTCTTCTCGTCGAGTACTGTCATGCGATGGGAAACGGCCCTGGAGATCTCGAAGATTATTTCCAGATGATTCAAAGTGATGACCGGATGTGTGGCGGTTTTGTCTGGGAGTGGTGTGACCATGCCATTGCGCACGGCAGAGCGGAAAATGGAAAAATGCGATACGCCTACGGTGGAGATCACGGAGAAGAACTCCATGACGGAAACTTCTGCATGGATGGACTCGTCTACCCGAATCGCACCCCTCACACTGGAATTTTGGAGTACAAGAATGTCTACCGCCCTGCAAGAGTCGTATCCTACGATCCAGCAAGCGGAGAACTGATTTTACACAACTACATGGATTTTGATGATTTAAAAGACTATGTGGAGATTCTTTTTGAAGTGACAAGAGACGGATTGTCCATTCAGAGCGGACGACTCGCCCCGTTTTCCGTCCGACCACACGATCACGGAAAAATAGAATTAAAGATTGCGGTTCCAGAGACGGGAAAAATTTATCTCAAGCTCACCTATCTCCTGAAGAAGGAACTTCCTCTGATGAATCCCGGATATCCTCTCGGTTTTGATGAGATTCTCCTTGATAATGAGGACGGGCGAAACCAGAAAGCACTCAGCTGGATCAACCGAACCGCAGAGACCAATGAGATCGTTGTTCAGGAAACGGATCAAGCTGTTATCCTGAAAGCAAAAGATTTTACTTACACACTCGATAAACGAACTGGTCTTTTTTCCCAGCTTCTGTTTGCCGGAAGAGAGTATCTGAATCATCCCATGGAGCTCAACATCTGGAGAGCACCTACCGATAACGATATGTACCTCAAATCAGAATGGAAGAAAGCGCGCTTTGACAGGGCATATACCCGCGCTTATCAGGTGGAAATTCTTCAGAATATGTACGGAGTCTTCCTCATCGCCCACACCGCCATTGTCGCCAACTCGATCCAGAAAATCCTGAATGTCAACATTCTCTGGAAAATTGACGGCAATGGAAAGATCTGCGCCATCCTCACGGTGACCAAGGACACGGAATTTCCTGTTCTTCCCCGCTTTGGACTGCGGATGTTCTTAAACAAGAAATTGGAAAATGTCTCCTTCTTTGGGTTCGGACCGCAGGAAAGCTACCGAGATAAGCATCAGGGGGCAAGCCACGGCTTATACCACGCAAATGTGAAAGATCTGCATGAGGATTATATCCGTCCTCAGGAAAACGGAAGTCACTTCGACTGTGATTTTGTGGAATTATCCGCTTCCCAGTTTGGCATCACCGCTGTCTCAGAAGAGCCGTTCTCCTTCAATGCCTCCTGTTACACACAGGAAGAACTCGAAAAAACGGCTCACAATTATGAACTGACAGAATCCGACAGCCTTGTCTTCTGTCTTGATTACGCACAGAATGGAATCGGATCAAACAGCTGTGGACCGACTGTCTTAAAGGAATACCAGTTTGATGAATCCTCATTCCAGTTTCGATTTGAGCTGATCCCGTTTGTCAGGAGATCACTCTAAGAGCTTCAGAAAATCCTCCTCGGAGAGAATCGGAATGCCAAGTTCTTTTGCCTTTTTGTTTTTTGACGAGTTGGAGGTCACATCATTGTTGATCAGATACGTCGTCTTTGAGGTCACAGAGCCGGTCGCCTTTCCACCTCTCGCCTCAATCACACTCTGAAGCTCCTTCCGGTTCGCAAAATGTGTCACAGAGCCGGTGATTACAAACGTCATTCCCGCAAAAATCGCGGTCTCCGCACTTGTACTCTCCTGCTCAATCGTCAGCTCTGCAAGCAGATCGTCCACAAGTCGGTTATTCTTCTCAGACTCAAAATATGAGATCCATGCATCCGCAAGGACGGTTCCAATGCCATCGACCGCAGTCAGTTCTTCCTCGGATGCATGGCGCATCTTCTCAAAATCAAAGTCAAACTGACGGCAGAGCATCTTTGCATTTGCCAGACCGATCCCCGCGATTCCGAGACCATAGATCACGCGCGGAAGTGTCGTGTGGGATGCCAGCCGGATCGCGGTCGTCAGCTTCTCATACGACTTTTCTCCGAATCCCTCCATCTCCACGATCGTCTGGCGATGGCGGTCCAGATGAAAAATATCTGCGTAAGTGTGAATCAGTCCACTGCCGATGAATTTCTCGAGTGTCATCTCTGAAAGTCCATCAATATTCAGGGCATCTCTGCTGACGAGGAGAGAGAAACTCTTGATCTTTTTTGCCTGACAGTCCGGATTGGTACAGTAGAGAGATTTGACATCGTTCATCTGGCGAATCTCCGTCGCACCTCCACAGACCGGACAGATCTTCGGGATCTCCATCTTTCCACTTCGCGTCAGGTTCTCCGCGATCTGTGGAATGATCATATTTGCCTTGTAAACTGTAATCGTATCCCCAATTCCAAGCTGAAGTCCTTCCATGATGCTGAGGTTATGGACACTCGCACGGCTGACCGTCGTTCCCTCAAGCTCCACCGGTTCAAAGATTGCGACCGGATTGATCAGTCCCGTTCTCGATACACTCCACTCGATCTCAAGAAGGTGAGTCTCGCGAATCTCATCCTCCCACTTGAAAGCGATCGAGTTGCGCGGAAACTTCGCAGTCCGCCCCAGAGAATCTCCGTAAGCAATATCATCGAGCAGAAGCACAAGACCATCGGACGGAATGTCATAATCGGCAATCTTTTGAGAGAAATACTGAACATTCTCCGGAAGGCTCGCTCTCTTTACCATCCGGTACTCGACAACCTCAAAGCCCTGCGTTTTCAGCCACTCAAACTGCTCCCGTCTGGAATTGTGGAAATCCACTCCATCCGCGCGCACAAGCATAAAAGCCACAAAATTTACATTTCGCTGAGCCGTGATCTGGTTATTCAGCTGGCGCACCGATCCACTGCACAAATTGCGCGGATTCTTGTACTTTGCATCGACATCCTCAATCTCTTCATTGATTTGATAAAAATCCGAGTAACGGATCACTGCCTCTCCGCGGAGAATCAGCTGTCCCTTGTAGGCAATCCGAAGCGGAACATTTGCAAAGACGCGGGCATTGTTCGTGATGACCTCACCGATCTCTCCATTTCCACGGGTCACTGCCTTCACAAGCTCTCCTCCCTCATACGTCAGCACAATCGTGAGACCGTCGAGCTTCCAGGACAGAAGTGCCTCCTGATCTCCAAGCCATTCCTGAAGAACACGGACCTCCTTCGTCTTATCGAGGGAGAGCATCGGTGCCTCGTGCGCCTCCTTTGGAAGCTCACTGAGAATCTCATAACCGACTTTCTGAGTCGGACTTCCCGCCATCACCACGCCGGTCTCCGCTTCAAGTGCGAGAAGCTCATCGTAGAGCTTATCATACTCAAAATTGCTCATGATCTCCCGGCTCTCCTGATAGTAGGTCTTCGATGCCTCCGACAGTCTCGCCGTCAGCTCCTTCATTCGCAAAAGTTTTTCATCCTGATTCTGTCCCATATTCCGCTCCCGTCTTCTCCCTCTTCTCCGTTTTCACACAAAATATCTCAAACCGATTTCGCAACATTCGCAACACATTCCAGACCTCCGCTCTGCTCGAATGATGCTGACGATAAAGCAAGGATTCTGCCTACAAACCACCAATCACTCACGGATCTGCCCTACTCGGTCATCTCCTCGTCCTGCCCTTCGCGAAGTTCCCTTGCCTGCTCAAGTGCACGCTCAAGTTCTTCCATCTCCTTCGGCGTTGCACGGCGATAATCTCCTGTGTTTAATTTGCCCAGAAGGATGTTCATAATACGCACTCGCTTGAGTGTTACAACATGATAGCCAAGTTCCTCACACATCCGACGAATCTGGCGATTGAGTCCCTGTGTCAGAATAATCCGAAACGTCTTCGGTCCAACGGACTCCACCCGGCACGGTCTCGTCGTGACTCCAAGTTCCTTTAACTCCACGCCTTCGCGCATCTTCTTTAAAAAGGCTGAGTTAAACGGCTGATCCACCGTCACCAGATACTCTTTCTCATGCAGATTTCCCGCATGCATGATCTCATTGGCAAGCTCACCCTGATTTGTCAGAAGCAGAAGTCCCTCCGAATCCTTGTCCAGTCGTCCGACCGGATAGACACGGGATGGATAATGCACCAGCTCAATTACATTCGGCGCACGATCCTTGTCCGAAGTCGTGCACACAATCCCTCTCGGCTTGTTGACAACCAGAAGAACCGGCTTTGCCTTCTTTCCACCGGAAGCTCTTCCGACCGGTTTTCCATCACAGAAAATCTTCTCGTGACCGGTCACTTTCTCTCCGGTCTGCGCCTTGCGCCCGTCAATCGTAACCTTTCCTGCCTCAATCAGACGATCCGCCTCTCGTCTCGAACAGATTCCCTGCTCACTCAGATACTTATTTAAACGGATTTCTTCCATGTTTTTTCCCCATCATTCATCATTCGATTGTTTATCTCAAACACAGCTCATTTCACCTATTTGATAAACTTTGATAGACAATCTTAAATCTTATTTGATAAACATCGCATCGCCAAAGCTGAAGAAACGGTAGCGCTCCTTGATTGCCTCCTGGTAAGCATTGAGAATATTCTCTCTGCCTGCCAGTGCAGATACCAGCATCACCAGAGTGGACTCCGGAAGATGGAAGTTCGTGATCAGACAATCCAGAATCTTGAATTTGTATCCCGGGTAGATAAAAATCTCCGTCCAACCGCTTCCCGCTTTCAAAATACCATTCTCATCCGTCGCAGACTCGATTGTTCGACAGCTCGTCGTTCCAACACAGATCACGCGTCCGCCCTCTGCCTTCGTGTCATTGATCTTTTTTGCCTCAGATTCCTCCACCATGTAAAACTCGGAATGCATATGGTGATCGAGAATGTTGTCCACCTTTACCGGACGAAACGTTCCAAGACCAACATGAAGCGTGACATGTGCAATCTTGACTCCCATATCCTCGATCTGCTTTAACAACTCTTTCGTGAAATGAAGTCCTGCTGTCGGAGCCGCTGCTGATCCCTCATGAACCGCATAGACAGTCTGATAACGATTCTTGTCCTTGAGCTGATGGGTGATGTACGGCGGAAGAGGCATCTGACCGAGCTGATCAAGAATCTGCTCAAAAATTCCCTCGTAGGAAAACTGAATCAGACGGTTTCCCTCATCAACGACATCGAGAACCGTTCCCTTTAACAGACCATCTCCAAAGCTCAAAACAGCACCTGGACGGCACTTCTTTCCCGGCTTTACAAGCGTCTCCCAAATATCATTCTCTCTTCTCTTTAAGAGAAGAACCTCCACATGAGCACCCGTGTCCTCCTTCACGCCAAGCAGACGCGCCGGAATTACCTTCGTATCATTGATGACAAGACAATCACCCGGGTGAAGATACTCCACAATATCGCGGAAAACGCGGTGCTCCATCTCACCGGTCTCCTTGTTCAGAACCAGAAGCCGGGAGGAAGAACGATCCTCAAGCGGATCCTGAGCAATCAGCTCCTGCGGAAGATCAAAATTATAATCGGTTACATTCATTGCCTGTTTCATTTCCATTTCTCTCGTCACACTTTCCATTCATTCTTTATTTCTTAAATCTATCATTTCTTGACATTTCTAGTTCTTATTTCCAGTTTCTCTCGTTTTCTTGATTTATCGTTCCAATCAACGTTCTAAAAGACTCGGCGTATGATTCAAATTGACGCTCGCGGAGATTTGGATGCAACTTTACTGCGCAGAACCACTCTCTGCACTGCCCTCGCCGGATGCGCTGTCCGCACCGCTCGTCTCCGAAGAATTCGCAGCGGAATCTGTTGTGGTCGTTGCATCACCGGCAGAATCTCCCGTGGCATCTGCACCACTCTCGGAGGACTCTGTACTCTGATTATCCGACTCAACAACTACACTCTGCTGATTTTCACTGCCTTCGTAAACCGGAGATCCGTCTCTCAAGACACCATAAACGGTCTTAAGATCTTCATCTGACTCAATCGCATCCTTGAGCTTTGTATTGACACTCGATGCCAGACGGCGCACTCCCTCTGAATGATTCTCTGTATCCACAAACTTCTGCATCTCATCTGAGATCGCATCATCTTTCAGAATGTGGTAATTCCCCTCAGAATCCTTCTGGACACAACACCACATGATCATCGGAGCAGTCGTCTTCACGGAATTGAAACGGATATCTGCCACGGCATACACCAGCCAGGTGTCGCTCTCCGGTCCATCCGCCACATAGGTCGTCACATTTTCAAATCCCTGCACATACTTGGAATTACTGCGCAGTTTAGATGCCTCTTTCTGAAGTTGCCATTCTTCCTTTTCACTGCCACCATAGACCTGATTCAGTGCGGAAGCATCCGCATTCGCACGCGCCTGAAAATATGACTTCATCAGGCTGAGAATCTCCGGAACGGAATCTTTTTTCAGATCCTCGGTTTCAAAATTCTGCGCCTCGGTCTCACCGTCTTCCCCCTCAGCCGCGCTCTCCTGATCGTCTGCACTCTCTCCTTCATCTGCTGTGGATTCTCCATCGCCATCAGAATCCTCTGCCTGATCGTCCGTGCCTGCTCCGTCTTCCACGCTCTCCACCGCAGTTTCCGACTGTGCAGAGGCCGGCTCTGCCTGTTTTTTGTCTGAAAGCACGATAAACATAATCAGCACAATCACTGCAAGCGGAATCAATACCACCGGCAACATCTTTTTCTGATCTTTGCTCAGCTCAAAACCGCTTTTTTTCTTATCATTAAGTCCCATATTAAATGTCATTCCCTCCAGTCTGTCTCAGATTCCGGACAATAAAATTTTGGATGCCCGATTTTTATCCCGACAATCCGCATCTTATCATAGCAAAATGCGTTTCAAAAAGCAAGAAAAAGAGCCCTATTCTCGGCACACCGGCTCTCAATAGGGCTCTTCAGCAAAAAGAAAATGCGTCTGATAGGAATCGAACCTACGCACGCGGCTCCGGAGGCCACTGCTCTATCCACTGAGCTACAGACGCATCTCCTTTATCATACACGAATTGTTCCTATTTTGCAAGTATTTTTTAAATTTTTCAGAATTTCAAAGAACCCGCTGGTTACGGCACCATACAAAACAAAGCATTACATTCCGACGTTTAACGTTTAGCGCAGGCTCTCCGCAATCTCCAAAACCTCTTCTAATTTATGCATTCTCCATCCCGCCAGGGACTGATCAAAGCCAAAACGCTCATCGATCAGAGCCGTCACCGGCATACCGGCGCGATAGGCAGCCGTGACTCCAAATGTCGAGTCCTCGACCGCAAGACACTCTTTCTCAGAGAGTCCAAGCTGTTCTGCCGTATAGTGATAGATCTCCGGGTCCGGCTTGCTCCGCTTAAACTGAGCACCGCTGACAACAACCTCAAAGTAATCGCGAATCCCATTCTCCTCAAGCACCCGCAAAATCAATTCCTTGCGCGTACTCGATGCAAGCGCAAGGCGAAACCCCATCTGCTGAAGAGATCGCAGGATTCCCGGGATCTCCGGACGGAAGATCTCACGGTAATCCATCTCAGGGAAATTCGTTCTGCTTGCATAACACTCATCTCGAACTTCCTGCCACGTCTTGTCACTCTTGATTGCCTTCACCATACACTGCCATGCATCTTCTCTCGAAGATCCCACCATGCCGAGAAGATCTTCCATCTTCACATCTGGATTCTTTTTCTTGGCAAACTCCAGATCCCTTTTGAGATACTCGATCTCGCTGTCAATGATGACTCCATCCATATCAAAAATCACTGCCTTCAGCATCTTAGCCTCCTCCTGTATCTATCTAAATATTTCGTAACGGTTCAGTACCTTCACCGTCACGAGCAAAAATCCATTGAAAATTGTCTTCGGCAATGGGATTTTTATTTTTTATTTGATCCTTCTTAATCATTTGCCAGATATTTCTTCACATACTGTCCGGTATAAGAATCTGGATTCTCTGCAACCTCCTCCGGAGTTCCCTGGGCGATCACCGTACCTCCGCGATCTCCGCCCTCCGGACCGATATCGATCAGATAATCGGCACACTTGATCACATCGAGATTATGCTCAATGACAACAACCGTATTGCCACCATCCGAGAGTCTTCGCAGAATCTCGACGAGCTTGTGAACATCTGCAAAGTGAAGTCCTGTTGTCGGCTCATCCAGAATGTAGATCGTCTTTCCGGTTCCTCTTCGGCTCAGTTCTGTCGCCAGCTTGATTCGCTGTGCCTCTCCGCCTGAGAGCTGGGTCGACGGCTGTCCCAAACGGATGTAGGAAAGTCCAACATCATTGAGCGTCGCAATTTTGCGGTAAATCGACGGCACATTCTCGAAGAACTTCATCGCTTCCTCAACCGTCATGTTCAGCACATCGTAAATGCTCTTTCCCTTGTACTTCACATCAAGTGTCTCTCGATTGTAACGCTTTCCTCCGCAAACCTCGCACGGAACATAGACATCGGGAAGAAAATGCATCTCAATCTTGATGATTCCATCTCCGCTACATGCCTCGCATCGTCCACCCTTGACGTTGAAACTGAATCGTCCCTTATTGTATCCCTTCGCCTTCGCATCCGGGGTCGAGGCAAACAGATCGCGGATCATATCAAACACACCGGTGTATGTCGCCGGATTCGACCGCGGAGTTCTCCCGATCGGGGACTGATCGATATCGATCACCTTATCCAACTGCTCAATGCCTTCAATCTTCCTAAACTTGCCCGGAATCGTCCGCGCGCGATTCAGCTTACGCGCCAGCGCCTTGTAAAGAATCTCATTGACAAGAGAGCTCTTTCCTGATCCGGAAACTCCGGTCACACAGGTCATCACGCCAAGCGGAAAACTTACATCGATATTTTTTAAGTTATTCTCGCTCGCCCCGCGCACGGTCAGAAATCCTGTCGGCTTTCTGCGCTCTGACGGAACCGGAATCCGGATTCGGCCACTCAGATAGGCACCGGTCACCGACCGCTCACACTTCATGATCTCCTCCGCCGTGCCGACCGCGACAACCTCTCCGCCATGCTCTCCGGCTCCCGGACCGATATCGACGATGCAGTCTGCCTGTCTCATCGTATCCTCGTCATGCTCGACAACGAGAACCGAGTTGCCAAGATCACGCAGACGGATCAGCGTCGCAAGCAGCTTGTCATTATCTCTCTGGTGAAGTCCAATACTCGGCTCATCGAGAATATACGCCACCCCGACAAGACCCGATCCGATCTGAGTCGCAAGACGGATTCTCTGCGCCTCTCCTCCTGACAGAGTTCCAGTTGCACGCGACAGGGAAAGGTACTCCAGTCCGACATTCAACAGGAAATCCAGACGCGCCTTGATCTCCTTTAAAATCTGTGCTCCGATCGATTCCTGCATCGGAGTCAGAGTCAATGTCTCAAGGAAATCCCGGTATTTCGCAATCGACATTTCCGTTGCCTCGTAGATGTTGATGCCACCGACGGTCACTGCAAGCGAGCTCGCCTTCAGACGCTGTCCCTTACAGAGCTTACACGGAGTGATTCTCATAAATGTCTCATACTCCGCCTTTGAAGTCTCTGAAAACGTCTCGCGGTACCGCCTCTCCACATTCCTGATCAGTCCCTCAAACGCAATTGGATAGACACCCTCTCCTCGCTGTCCCTTGTAATGAACCTTGACCTCATGACCATTCGTTCCGTGAATCAGAATATCGTGGACCTCCTTCGGATAGTCCTCAAACGGGGTTTCGAGATCAAAATGATACTCACTTGCCAGCGCCTCGAGAATCGCATGAGTGAAGCTGCCCTTCTCCGAGCAGGACTGCCAGCCCATGACCGTGATTGCCCCCTGGGAGATGCTCAGAGACTTATCCGGAATCATCAGCTCCTCATCAAACTCCATCTTATATCCGAGACCAAAGCAGTCCGGGCATGCTCCGAACGGATTATTGAACGAGAAACTGCGAGGTTCTACCTCCTCAATGCTAATTCCACAGTCCGGACACGCAAAGCTCGTGCTGAACTGAATCGGCTCTCCTCCGATCACATCGACTGTCATCAATCCATCTGAAAGTCCCATCACCGTCTCAATCGAGTCTGCCAGACGCTTCTCAATGCCCTCTTTCACAACGAGACGATCGACGACAATCTCAATCGTATGCTTGATGTTCTTCTCCAAGTGAATCTCCTCGGACAGATCATAGAGACTGCCATCAATCCGCACTCTCACATAACCGCCCTTGCGCGCCTGATCGAGCAGTTTAACGTGCTCGCCCTTTCGTCCACGGACAACCGGGGCGAGAAGCTGGAGCTTCGTCCGCTCCGGCAGTGCCATAATCTGATCGACCATCTGATCGATTGTCTGACGCCGGATCTCCCTTCCACACTTCGGGCAATGCGGGATACCGATTCGCGCATACAGAAGACGCATATAATCGTAGATCTCCGTGACCGTTCCGACTGTCGATCTCGGGTTGCGGTTCGTCGACTTCTGATCAATTGAGATCGCCGGGGAAAGTCCCTCAATGCTCTCGACATCCGGCTTCTCCATCTGTCCAAGGAACTGGCGTGCGTAAGACGACAGAGATTCCATATAACGTCGCTGTCCCTCCGCATAGATCGTATCAAATGCCAGAGACGACTTTCCCGATCCGCTCAGTCCTGTGAGAACCACAAGCTCATTTCTCGGAATGTCGAGAGAAATGTTTTTTAAATTGTGCTCATTCGCACCTCGTATCTTGATATATTGTTTTGCCATCGCTCAAAGACCTTTCTGTTGTGCAAGTCACCACGGTTCTTTCTGTAAAATCGGACGCTCATCGCGCCCCGGTCGCTTTTTCTTTTGCGCCTATACAATTAAGAACACTAAGCTCGAAATTCCTTGCTAAGTGTTCTTAATTATATCACATTCCTGTGTGTTTTGCAAACATTTGTTCGATTGATCTTCTGTCAAAAACTTCTGCAACGTTCCTGTTCATGTATTCAAGTCAACGCTTACAAAGACCTGAATACATGAACCATAATAATTTTATTCTTCGTCGCTGGTTTTCTCGCTCTCTGCGACCGTCTTCGGCTCTACAAATTCATTTTCTGCACTCTCTGCATCTTTAGAATCTACATCTGCATTTGCAGTTTCCATAACAGTTGGTGTTTCTGCCTTTTCTTCTATCTCGCCAGATTTCTCATCCGTCTCTGCACCCTTCTGTCCCTCATTCAGCATCTCCATAAACTCCTCACCGGTGATGCTCTCGCGCTCGAGCAGATAGCCCGCAATCTCATTCAACTTCCCTGCATGCTCTTTGAGAATGCCCATTGCCTTCTCATACTGCTCTTTCACAATACGAATGACTTCCTCATCAATCAGGCGGGAAGTCTCCGGGGAACATGCAAGTGTTGTGTCCCCGCCGAGATACTGGTTCGTCAGTGTTTCAAGCGCAACCATTCCAAACTGACTGCTCATTCCGTAACGGGTAACCATCGCACGCGCCATTCTCGTCGCCTGTTCAATATCGTTGGAAGCGCCCGTCGTGATCGAATGGAACATGAATTCCTCCGCCGCACGACCACCGGTCAGAGTCGCAATCTTGTTCAGAGCCTCCTCCTTACTCATAAGGAAACGCTCTCCGTCCTCCACCTGCATCGTGTAACCGAGGGCACCGGAAGTTCTCGGAACAATCGTGATCTTGTGAACCGGGGCACTCTCACTCTGGCACGCTGCGACAAGCGCATGACCAACCTCGTGGTAAGCGACGATCCGCTTCTCTTTCTCGGAGACGCTCGCATCCTTGCGCTGGTAACCGGCAATGACAACCTCCACGCTCTCCTCAAGATCTGCCTGGCTTACAATTCTGCGTCCCTGACGGACAGCGCGCAGAGCACCTTCATTGATAATATTTGCGAGATCTGCACCGCTCGCTCCGACCGTTGCGCGTCCGATCGCCTCAAAATCAACGTCATCGGAAATCTTGACTTTCTTCGCATGAACTTTCAGAATCGCCACACGACCCTTTAAATCAGGAAGTTCCACCGGAACTCTTCGGTCAAAACGCCCCGGTCTCAAAAGTGCCTTATCGAGAGAATCCGGACGGTTCGTCGCCGCGAGAATCACAACACCCTTGCGTCCGTCAAATCCATCCATCTCCGCGAGCAACTGGTTCAACGTCTGCTCTCTCTCGTCATTTCCCGAAAATCCACCGCCGTCACGCTTCTTTCCGATCGTATCGATCTCATCGATGAAGACGATACACGGCGCTTTCTCATTCGCCTGCTTAAACAAATCGCGAACCTTCGCCGCACCCATGCCGACGAACATCTCGACAAACTCCGATCCGGAAATCGAGAAGAACGGGACATGCGCCTCACCCGCGACAGCACGCGCAAGAAGGGTCTTACCGGTTCCAGGAGGGCCGACAAGCAGAACACCCTTCGGCAAAGTTGCACCGATATCGGTGTATTTCTTCGGATTGTGCAGGAAATCCACAATCTCCCTCAGTGCATCCTTCGCCTCTTCCTGACCAGCAACATCCGCAAAATTCGTGTGAATGTCTGCCTCCGCATAGATCTTTGCATTCGACTTTCCAAATGTCATCACACCGCCCATGCCATCGCCCATCCGCTTCGTCATCATCCGACTCAGCAGTTGTCCGAGCACAACGAACATGATAATCGGAAGTACCCAGTTAAAAATAAAACTCTGAAGTGGAGATGCCTTTGTCGGAATATCCTCCGCAAAATCGACCCCACTGTCGAGGAGCTGTTGCGTCAAATCATCATACTGCCAGTCACCTGTCTTGTAGATCGCTCCCTCTTTCTCTCCATTCGAGGGCTTCGCCTGAAACGTGATCTGACCGTCTCCCCGCGCAACTTTTGCGACCTCCCCATCATTGACCATCTGTAAAAATTGATTAAATGGAACTTCCGTCACTTTCCGCTCCACCATCATTGGAACTACGAGGGCATTGAGCAAAAGTGTAATCAGAAGAACGATTCCATAATAATAAAGCAGTTTCTTTGACGGAGTCTGCCCTGGACCATCATTCTTTACACCCATAGATTTTTCTCCTTCTGTTTGTTTCCTTATCCTTTGTCTTCCATGCCAGCAAATTTTGTCACTGAATTCTGTCACCAAATTTTTTTGACATAATCTTTTTGACACATTTCAGGCAAAAGTGTCAGAAATGTTTTCCTGTTTAGTATACAACAAGAGCGAGGGATTTTAAACCCTCGCCCCGCTTAAAAATTTATAAACTTTCTTTTAAAAATCTGTCACCCTCCAGTAAATGATCTCAGTCTCAGCCAAGATCTGGAACAACCGGAACCGCATCTTTCGGAATCGGGCTGACAAAGCCCTCTGCCGTCCGCTTCTCAAACTCCCTGCGCGCCTCGCTCAAAAGCTCCGGATCGGTAAACAGATCAATCGCCGTGCCTGCAAGCACTTTTCCTGCACAAAGCACTGCCTTGTGACCGATCTCGGTGCAATCACAGGAGACATTCTGCCAGCTGTGACCCGGACAACCGTTCGGCCAGGATGCAACATGGATCTGTGCCGTCGGCGTCAGCCAGCTCACATCCCCGACATCCGTCGACCCCGCCTTAAATGCTTCACCCTGATAGAGCGGAGCAAGAAACGCATTCATTGCATGACCAACCTGAGCCCGTTTCTCAATCACTTCTTCTCTCAGCGCAGGGTCATTTTCCGCTGCAACCCCCGGAACGTAATCATTTCCGACATAGGTCTTTGCGAGCTCGTCCGCAAACGCATTCTCCTCCTCAGTGTAGGTCGGAACTCCGATCTCCGAGAAGTTTTTGTACAACACACGCTCAAGAGCGAAATTGCTGACAGTATCGGACAGACCGTCAATGAACTTGCGCTCAATCGTCGTGTCCGTCATCAGAGCTGCGCCCTCGGCAATCCGATCAACACGCTTCTGAAGCTCTATCGCCTCAGAGACATGATTCGAGCGAACCATGTAGAGCACACTTGCTCTCGGCTGTACAACGTTCGGACTGCATCCGCCGGCATCCGTAATCGCATAATGTATGCGCGCCTTATCGCTCATATGCTCGCGAAGGAACTGCACGCCAATATTCATCAGCTCCACTGCATCGAGCGCACTGCGTCCGCGCTCCGGCGCTCCTGCCGCATGGGAAGCGATTCCGGTAAACTTGTACTGTACCTGAATGCAGGAGTTCGACGAGCCGGTTGCGACCTCATTGACATCCTCCGGATGCCAGGTCAGCGCTGCATCAAGGTCTTTCCAGACTCCATCTCTCGCCATAAATGCCTTCGCAGCTCCGCCTTCCTCGCCCGGACAGCCGTAGAGAACGACGGTTCCCGGAGTCTTTGTCTTTTCGAGATATGCTTTTACCGCAAGCGTTGCCGCAAAAGCACCGGCTCCGAGAAGATTGTGTCCACAGCCATGACCGGTTCCACCTGCAACGCGCTCTTTCCGCTCCGTGCTTCCAGCAACCTGAGAAAGTCCGGAAAGAGCATCATACTCTGCAAGAATTCCGATCAGAGGACGTCCGCTTCCGTAGCTTGCCGAAAATGCTGTCTCAATTCCGCTGATGCCTTTCTCCACATGAAATCCCTCTTTTTCAAGAGTCTCACAGTAGAGATTGGCAGACCGGAACTCCTTCAAGGACAACTCTGCATACTCCCAGATCTGGTCTGAGACCCCGATGATCTCCTCCCGTTTCTCCTCAATCACGGCAAGCGCCGTCTTCTTTTCTTCTGTCATCTCTTAAAACGCTTCCTTTCTCTGTCATAATATTCCCTTTGCACCTTGAGCTTGCACTCTCCCCGCAGACACAAATGCGCACCCTGACTTCAACTCTTCAAATCTTACAGAACTTTCGCAAAGAAATCCTGAAGTCTCACATGCTTCGGATGCTCAAAAATCTCCTCCGGAGTACCCTGCTCGAGAAGTTTTCCGTCCGCCATAAAGAGCACACGGTTTCCGACCTCACGGGCAAATCCCATCTCATGAGTTACGACAACCATCGTCATCCCTTCATTTGCAAGCTCTTTCATGACATCGAGAACCTCTCCGACCATCTCCGGATCAAGGGCAGAAGTCGGCTCATCAAACAGCATCACCTCCGGCTCCATCGCCAGCGCACGCACGATTGCAACTCGCTGTTTCTGTCCACCGGAAAGCTGGATCGGGTAAGCACCTGCACGATCTTTGAGTCCGACGCGGTCGAGAAGCGCCAGCGCCTTCTTCTCCGCCTCCTCTTTGCTCATTCCGCGCACTTTCATCGGTGCAAGCACCATATTTTCGAGAATTGTCATATGCGGAAAAAGGTTAAAGTGCTGGAACACCATTCCCATTTTCTGGCGAAGATGGTCGATATCGAGTTTGACCGTCTTTCCGTTCTCATCCTCGTATTTCTTCTTCGTGATATCGATTCCGTCAAAGATGATCTCGCCTCCGGTCGGCTCCTCGAGCAGGTTCAGACTGCGCAGAAACGTAGACTTTCCTGATCCGGACGGTCCGATCACAACCATCACATCGCCCTTGTTGATGTCCACGCTCACATCGTCAAGCGCCTTGATCACTCCATGATTATAATGCTTTTTCAGATTTTTTACCTGAATCAAACTATCTCTTGTCGCCACGGCTCATTCTCCTTTCAAAATATGCAATCAGCTTGGAAGTCGGGAAGCACAGGCAGAAGTAGATCGCCGTTGCCACGAGCAGAGGCTCTACGATGACGAACGTCGCACCCTTGACTGCGTTTACCGCAGACATGATATCCTGAACACCGATGGTGTAGGTAATCGCAGACTCCTTGATGATTACGACAAACTCATTTGCAATCGCCGGCAGAATGTTCTTCAATGCCTGTGGCAGGATGATGTAGCGCAGGTTCTGAACCTGAGACAGACCCAGAGAACGTGCCGCCTCCGTCTGTCCGCCATCAATCGACTGGATACCTGCACGGATGATCTCACACAGGTAAGCACCGGAGTTCATTCCGAGAGCTACAACACCCGGGAAGAAACGGCTGAACTTGATGAAACCGAACATCTCAAAGCCCGGAAGTTTCACCATGCCGAAGACTCCATAGTAAATAATAAAGATCTGTACAAGAACCGGAGTCGAACGAAGAATCTCGACATATGCCGTTGCAAGGAAGGACAGCGGATTAAACCGGCTTAAAAGCAGGAGAAATCCTTCTTCTCTCATATGACCATCCTTATCCAATCCGAGGGAGCGGAACGGACACACGTTTGACATTCTCATCAGCGCCAAAACGAGGGCGATACAGAAACCAATCAATACGGTGAAGACCGATAACAGAACTGTTACCAGAATTCCCTGAATAAACAGCTGTGTGTAAGGCGCAATTTTTGCAAAATTTTCTGCCTGAATAAACATAAGGTACTCCTTTCTGATTTTGTCTTACTCTGAGTGTTTTCGGTCAGAGTATGTTTGAAAAATGCATTAGGGATATTTTCGCCTGAATGGATTTTTCAAGCACGCTCTATCCCGGCGGGATTTCAAAGGATCTCTCTGATCCCTTTTCAATAACTTGAATAACATCGTTTTGTACAAAAACCGCCAACCTCCCCCAAAAAGAGAGGAAGGTTGGCGAATTTCTGATTTTACATCCGGATTTTGTCCAGATTTCCAGATTTTCTGAAGAATCCTAAAAAGCCGAAAAGCTCTCCGTTCGATTGCTTACTGCTGAACGTTTCCCTCAGAATCCAGAAGACCCTCGTAGGTGTTTCCAGAAGCCTGCTCGTTTGCATCAGCGATAAACTTCTCCATAGAACCATCCTCGATTGCCTGTGCAATTGCCTCATTGACACCTGCCATAAGAGACTCATTTCCCTTGCTGACACCGATTGCAGATCCCTTGCTCTCGTAAGGAACATCCATAACGATCTCAAGCTCCGGATAGTTCTGCTGATAGCTCTTTGCTACATCGGTCTCAATGTAAGCGGCATCCAGCTTGCCTGCCAGAAGCTCAGAGATGATATCGGTTACCTTCGGAAGGGAAACAATATCTGCATCCGGGCTGTTCGTGTTTGCCAGATCCAGCTGAATGGAACCGGTCTGTGCACCTACGGAAACATCAGACTTGTTGATTGCCTCAAAGCTGTTGAACTTATCTGCATTGTCCTTTACCGTCACGAGAGACTGTCCGCCGGTATAGTAGATGTCGGAGAAGTCCATGATACCCTCACGCTTCGGGTCCGGAGACAGACCTGCCATACCCAGATCTACGGATTTCGTCTGAAGCTCACTTAAAACGCCGTCGAAGTCAACGGTAACGACCTCAAGTTTCAGACCAAGGTAATCTGCGATGTACTGAGCTAAAGACATATCAAAACCTGCCAGCTGAGGCTTTCCGTCCTCACCGATTGCGTAGAACTCATACGGTGCGAAGTCCGGGCTGGTTGCTACGGTCAGAGTGCCCTCCGTAACCGTCTCGATGTCTGCGGTATCTGCCTTGCTCTCCTCTGCGGAAGACTCCTCTGCTTTGGACTCGCCCTCTGCGGTGGTGGTCTCTTCCTTAGCAGTCTCAGCTACGGTAGTCTCCTTTTCACTGCTTCCGCCACATGCAGTTAAAGAAACTGCCATGCATGCTGCCATGCCTAATGCCAGAAATCTCTTTTTCATAATGTTTTTCCTCCTCATTTTGCATATATGCATTTAAAATGAATATATGCATAAATATAAAACAGCTAACCGTTATCCATTATATCTTTTTTTTTAAATTAATCAAGTGCAATTCTTGCCGAAATTCGTCAAATAGCAAAATCCATTTCTTTTTATTCCTGCATCAGTCCGGCAAACAGCTCCGCCGGTACATAGGCTTTGACACGAATCCCCTCCGCCTCATACTCCTCGGAGAGCAGTTCTCCGTACTTGCGGATTGTCTGGATTTTTCCTGCCTGGCTGTACGGGAACAAGCGCTCCATATACACTTTCTGACTTCTTAAAATCTGCCCGAGCAGGTCTTTTAAGCGGTCAATTCCGTCGCCGGTCTTCGCTGAAATCCGAATCTGGTAATCTGACCGAAGATCTCTCGGAATCTCCTCACCGGTCATCCGATCCGTCTTGTTAAAGATCGTGACCATGATCTTATCTCCGACCTCAAGCTCTCGAAGCGTCTCATAGACAACGTGCATCTGCATATCCATCGCCAGATTCGAGCAGTCGACGACATGAAGGATGAGGTCCGCGTATTTTGCCTCCTCAAGCGTACTCTTAAATGCCTCAATCAGATGATGCGGAAGTTTGCGGATAAATCCGACCGTATCGGTCAGCAAAATCTGCTGTCCGCCATCGAGCTCGAGACTGCGCGTCGTCGGATCAAGCGTTGCAAACAACTTGTCTTCTGCGAGAATTCCTGCGTCAGTCAGTCGGTTTAAGAGTGTCGATTTTCCGGCATTCGTATATCCCACAATCGCAGCAACCGGAGTGTGTGCCTTCTCTCTCTGACGGCGGATTACCTCGCGGTGACGCTTCACTTCCTCAAGTTCTGATTTTAACTGACCGATTCTCTCGTGGATCAGTCGTCGATCCATCTCGAGCTTCTTCTCACCCGGTCCTCTCGTTCCGATTCCGCCTCCGAGACGGGAGAGCGAACTTCTGAGTCCGACAAGGCGGGCAGAACGATATTTTAGCTGTGCAAGCTCAACCTGAATCTTTCCCTCGCTCGTCGTCGCACGTGAGGCAAAGATGTCGAGAATGACCATCGTTCGGTCCATCACCTTTGTGTCGAGCGCATCCTCAAGATTTCTCATCTGTGCCGGTGAGAGCTCATCGTCACAGACGACGCCGGTCGCGCCAAGGACTGCGATCTGCTCCCTGACTTCCTCAATCTTTCCTTTTCCCAGATATGTTCCCGGGTGAATTTGCTCCCGGTTCTGGATCATCTTGCCGACGGTGATCGCTCCCGCCGTCTTGACAAGCTCCTCGAGCTCGTCGAGGGAGGCTTCGGTATCTTCCTCCTCGCTGATATTCACCGCGATCAGAATGACCCTTTCCTCCACTTCTTTTAATTCAATCAAATCTGCCATATTTTTATTCTCTTATTCTCTTTCCAGATCTCTGTCAGCTCTAATGCTAATCCCAATCCTTATTTCAATATTGATCTCAATGTTCCATGCTGCTTCTTTATACGGATTCTAATTAACATGGATTGCTGATACTAATATTGACTCCCAGTTCTTTTACTTTAATTGTTTCCCTGGCGACTTCTCAGGAAGGTGATCTCCCGGCTGACCTCATCGTCCGTTCCATACGTCTTCTCGTAGTCCTCGAAGAGTTCCAGTGCCTTTCCATAGTCTCCGGCATATTCCCAGAGCACTGCCTCATCATAGGCAAGTTCTCTCGCGGTTCTCTGGTCATCTCCGACTACCGCCTGTCCCTGCTGAACAGACGTGAGCGCCCCGTTGTAATCCTTCGCCTCGATCTGATCGGTCGCCATTCGACTGTAAATCTGAGCCTGTAATACCCCAAGCTCAAGCGCCGAACTGTACTCCTTCTTTTCCATCAGACACAGAACCACGCCCTTCTTGTAGGTTTCATTCTCTGCGTCCGCCTTTCTCAACGTCTGGTACGTCTCAAGTGCGGTGTCGTAATCGCCAACACGGTACTCTGCCTCCGCTCTCGCTCCAAGCACCTGCTTTTCATAAGCGCCCATGCGTTTTCCGGCCTTCTGAACTGCCTGATTCAAGGTCTCAACCGCTGCCTCATAGTTGCCCTGGTTCAGATACTCCACCCCCGCCCTGGCAAGCCGGTGTTCTTCCTTCTGATTCTTATAATGCACAAGTCCAAATCCAGAGCAGACCACGACAATCGCAATCAGTGCAACCAGAATTCCAATGCCACCGCTCGACTTTCTGCGCCGTCTCGACGGACCTTTTCTGCGGACAGACCCTCTCCTCGACTCGTCCATCCGTCTTGCCATCTCAGCACGTTTTGCCTGTTCCCTGCGTTCCTGCTCACTGATTCCCCGTCTTGCACCGCCTGAGCGCCCTCTCCTGGAATCTCCATCCCCATTGATTGAACGACTCATCTTTCTGGCACTCTCCAGTTCAATGATGCTTCCTTTTCTCCGCTTTACACCTTCTGCTGAATATCTCTCCACAATTCTCGCCTCTTACTTTCTTCCGGTGCTTCCATGACCGCCCCGATCCTCATGACCCAACTGATCCGTCTCCTCAAAACAGATCTGTGGCTGATGCTCCATGATGCGGAACTGACAGATCCGGTCGCCCTCGTGAATCTCGGTATCGCGCAGGGCATATGCCGGGAAAAACCACTGATCCCCGTCTCCGCAATAACTCTCATCGATAACGCCCATATGATTTGTCTGGATGATGCCAAAATTCTTGAACGTGCTACTGCGCGGAACAACATGAGCCTCATATCCCTTCGGAAGCTCCATCGCCACACCGAGAGGAATCAGACGAAACTCCCCCGCTTTCATCGTCACATTCTCCGCAGATCGAAGATCGATCCAATCAGACTTTCCATCCACATAGGTCAGCTTTTCCATGTTTTCCTTAAAATATTTGATTCTGATTTTCATAGTTTTCACGTTTCTCCTTCTCTCTCGATTTCTGATTACAGATTTCTTGTCTAGTTCCGGCTTTCTTTAATTCCAGCCATTTCTAGTTCCGGCTCTCTCTGGTTCCGGTTTTTTCTATCAATCCTTTTTTTCTTATTTTTCAGTCTCTTCCTGATCCTTTTTCTGATTATCCTTCTGCTGAAGCTCTTCCTCGACTTCCTGAATAATCTCTTCTTTCTGCTCCGGATTCATCGTCGGCAGATCTGTGATCGTCCCGACTCCAAATCTCCGAAGAAATTCCTCCGTCGTCGCAAAGAGTGCCGGTCGACCAGGCGCATCGAGACGACCCGCCTCGTAAATCAAACCATACTCCACGAGACGATTGACCGCGTGATCCGAGGAGACTCCTCGGATTCGTCCGATCTCAATCTTCGTCACAGGCTGGCGGTATGCCACGATCGAGAGCGTCTCCAACAGCACATCGGAAAGCACATGTTTCTTCGGCGCAGATGCCACACGAATCAAATTCTCATAGTACTTCGCCCGCGTGCTCATCTGATAGGCATTTTCCAGTTCAAGAATCTGCATTCCTCGATTTTCCTGCTGGTAGCGCCTTTGTAAATTTCTCACCACCCGCTTTGCAATCGCCTCACTCTGGTCAATCGCCATCGCAAGCTGTTCCACCGGAACCGAATTGCCCATCGTGAACAGCACCGCTTCCACGATCGCCTCCCAGTCGGACGCCGGATAAATCCCGGGGATTTCTTCCGGCTCTTCCTCGACTTCACCTTCCTCTTCCGGTATTTCCGATACTTCCTGTGCCTGCTCCTGCGCAATCTGCTCCGCCAGGCGCTTCTCCTCCTCATCGAGAAGAGCTTCTGCTTCCATTTGTTCATGACGCGCCTCGATCTTCGCCAGATCAAATTCCTCGTCATCATCCTCATCGTCAAAAAGACTTCCCATACTGTTTCCTTCTCATTTCTTTATTCGTCTTATCTGTCTTTCCATTATGATTCATCACTGATTGATCCGTCTTACCCACATACAACGCAAAGCAACTATCTCCATCGTAGAAGGGGCGAACTATTTATCTTCCAGATCATTCAGCTCAATCGCAGTCTCTTCTCCCTCTGCCTCGAGAATCTCAATATCCATATCGTCAAATGCGTACTCCTGAGTCAGATGAATCTTTCCAATCTTCATGAGCTCAAGAACTGCCAAAAACGTCACAACCACCTCAATTCGGCTGTTCTGTCCCTCAAGCATCTGGCGAAAACGAAAGATCCGATGCTTTCTCGCATAGGTCATGACTTCCATCACCTTCTGCTCGAGGCTGACCGGTTCCCTCCTGATTGTTCCAAACTTGCTTCGGATCGGATCAACCTTGTCTCTCTGCCGTTTCATCACGGACTCAAAAATTCTCTGAAGTTTTGCGAGTGTCAGACCATCAAGAAGCTCATCGAGATCGACGGGCTGTTCGTATTTTGCCACCTCCCGCGGAATTGTCGGTCCCTTAAACAGAACTCCATCCGCCTCTTCCTCCATATCAGAGAGTTCCTGCGCCATCATCTTGTACATCTTGTACTCCATCAGGCGACGGACAAGCTCTGCTCTCGGATCTTCTCCGTCCTCCTCGTCATCCTCCTTGGGATCTGCCGGCAGAAGCATCCGGGACTTAATATCGAGAAGCGTCGCCGCCATCACGAGGAAATCGCTGACAATATTTAAATCTTCCTCTTCCATCTGGTTAACATATGCGAGATACTGATGCGTAATCTCCACAATCGGAATGTCATAGATATCGATCTTATTTTTCTCTATCAGGTGAAGCAGAAGGTCAAGCGGACCCTCAAATTTTTCCAGTTTATATGAAATTCCCGCCATATTCTCCCCACTTTTTCATCAACGTGTCCTTCCCATTTTCAGATAGGAAAGTTTCGTAACGTTTTTCTGTCTTTACAGTCAGAGCAATAAATGCTCAGACCTGCGAAACCGTTACAAATTTTCTTTCCAAGTATAACAAAAAACCCCCGCTCTGTAAATAAGTGGCATCGCAAATTGATGCCTCTCCTACTTCCAGACGGAGGATTTTTGATGTTTCCCTGATTCAGATTCTTTTTCTTTTTATTTTGTATATGGGTACGCCATTTCCTCAAAACGACTCGGATTCTTTTCGCACCATGCCTCAAACGTCATTCCGGACTTCACAATCTCATGTCCAAGCTCTGTAAAAAATGCAAGGACCTGATCCTCCGAGAGAACTCCGAGCAGATCTCCCATTTTCTCCTGGTTTTGGCGGTCACAGCCCCCGTAAGTCAGCTGAAAGGCAATCTGCATCTCGCCATTGACTTTCTTTCCCGCACCGCGCAGTCCGACGACTCCGGTCTGATGCGTTCCGCATGACGAAGGACAGCCCGAGATATGGATTTTCGGGAGAACGCCGTCGGCAAATCCCTCTCTGCCCTCCATCTCTACAAGTTTCCGAAGCATTGCCTGGGAATCGCGAAGTCCCTGCTGGCAGATTGCACTTCCAATGCACGCCACCGAACTGGAAAATTCCGTCTCGGCACCGTCACCCGTGCACGCGAGCACACGCTCTGCTTCTTTTCCGGTACAGTTGATGATGTAAATGCTCTCATCCGGAGCGATTCTGAGTTCAACCTGATCCATCTCCCGAACCGTCTCATAAATGCGCTCAAAAAATTCTGGTTTCGGGCATCCACCGACCGGGTGATACCAGACTGCGCAGAGCCCGTCCTGCTTCTGTGCGATCACTCTCTTTGATTTTGGAATCTCACCATCCGGAGCCTTCTCTCCAAATAACATCCTTTCTTTTTCACTGAGTACCAAATCAAGATTTTTTCCCGACTCATAAACTGCCTTCAGCTTTTCTTCAAATGCATCCCTGTATGCTTCCGGTCCGCCAAGCGAATCCTGCATATAACGGCTTCTCGCCTTCGCACGATTCTGATAATTGCCATAAGTCAAAAACATCTCGTGCATTGCCTCCACATAGTAGAGAATCTGATCCGGTTTCACCTGTTCTGCGACACGCACACCGATCTTCGCATTCAGACCGAGACCGCCCGCACTGTACACATCAAAACACCCATCCTCCCTCGCGACAAACCCGAGATCCCGATACGTCGCATGCGTCAGGTTCGCCGGAGAATTGGAAAATCCGACCTTGAGCTTTCTTGGCATCTTCGGTCCATGAATGTAACCGAGCAGGAAATCGGAAACCACAAGCGCATACGGCAAAACATCAAAATACTCGCCTTTTTCGACACCGGAGAGCGGAGAAACCATCGTGTTTCTCGGAAAGTCTCCACCGCCACCTCTCGTGATCACCCCATTTTGTACGGCCTCTCTCGCAAGCACGCATACATCCTCCCCCGAGAGATTGTGAAACTGAACTGTCTGACATGTCGTAACATGCACTTTATTTACCTGATATTTTTTTATGGAATCCGCAAGAAATTTGAGCTTTTTCTGGTCGATTCGTCCACCCGGAAGACGCAGACGCAACATATTCGCCTCTGCCCCTCTCTGCGCGTAACTTCCAAATCCACCTGAAATCCCCTTGTATGCCTTTGCATCAATCTCTCTGCGATAAAACTGCTCAGTTGCCTGATCAAACACCTCATAATCATCCAGCCAGAGACTGGAATCCATATGCGAAATTCTAGTGCCACAAACTTCTCTGTCTTTCAATTCTTTTCTTCTGGTATCCGTCATGGAATCAATCTCTCCTCTTCTCACCTTATGTACTCATTTTCAATTCTCTGAACCAGTCAATCCCACGACCGTTCAAGCACTGATTACGTTTATAACGTTCGGTGTTCTGCTTCGATTTATTTCCGACTAATTTACCATGAATTAAATTTACTGTCTATCGGCATACCTGCGCATTTTTTCGCAATAACTCTGTTTCTTTTTCCTATTTTGCACGAATTCTCTCGTTTTATTCCCCTATTTGTTGTTTTAATTTCAGTACAATCAACTGCGGACGATTGCCAAGGCGAAGGTTGATCGAATGAGTCCCAAGACCTCTGCTGACAATCATTGTATGACCGTTCTCTTCAAACGTTCCCGCACAGCATTTGCGGAAAAACTGAAACTGCGGAGTCATCACTCCTCCGAGATATGGCAGGCGAATTGTCCCACCGTGAAAATGACCACAGAGCGCAAGATCTGCTCCCCACTGTGCATAGGCATCAAAAAAGAGCGGGGAATGTGCAAGCAAAATCTCAAACCGGCGCGGATCTGCCTCTCCAAGATGATATTTGACATAGCGCTCACTCATCTTAGCCGGTGAAAAATCGCGGTAATACGGCTGGTCAATGTTCAATCCGCTGATTGCAAGATCCTCTCCGACATGAAGTGTGCGATCTGACAGATAGCAGATCCCATACTCCCTCAAAATATGCAGGAACTCACGGTACATCGTTCCGTAAGTCTCCCATTCCCTGCAAAGACGCTGTTCATGGTTTCCATTTCCATAGAAAATCCGACAGTTTTTAATCTGACTCAACTGCTCCATCAGCTCTCTCGTCACAGTCAGATCTGCAAGTTTCTCCTTTGCAACCATCGTATCTCCGCCAATCAAAATCAGATCCGGCTCAATCTGACGAATCTCCTCGACAAGTTGCTGATTGCCCTCTCCAAACTGCTTGTCATGCAGATCAGACAGAAAAACTGCCGTCCACTCTCTCGCGAGTTTCCGGGAGACGATCGTAACCTCCTCCGTCACAAAATGATTTCTCTCGTAGCGGGATCTCGCAAGAACCGCTGTCGCGCCCGCTACACCTGCCACTGCCCACGGCAGAACCTGTCTGACTCCAAATGTCATTGTGTTTCTCTCCCTCTTTATAACGATATAACTTAGTGTGAATGTCTCCCTCCTCTATAAGCAGGTGGGTTTGCGTATTTTGCAACCTTATGCACCGCTACGCCCGCTCTCACTCCGGGTAAACCATCCAAATTACCGTCTGTCGCGGAACACCGGATCCGCCGGATGCGTGCCGGCCAGCTTCTGCATCGCCCTCGGCACGGCATCCCTCGACTCTTTCCAGTCCGCATCCTTGTTGCGATAATCATACTTCTCAATCAACCAATTTACATCTTCCTGCACTCGGTCGAGATTGTCAAGCATCAGGCGGTTTAATTTCGGTTTCCATGCTTCCCAGACCTCACTTTTCAGTGTCCGCTCACAGGTCTCCTCTGCCTCCTCAAAATGACGCAGACAAAATCCCTTTGACTTCATCAGTGTCTCTCCAAAGTCCGGATCATGCTCGAGCATCCATGCAAACGTGTCAAGCATCCGCGCATAAATCGTATCCATGCGCTCGCAGATGTAACAGCCGCAATTTTCATGACTGCGACTTTCTGAAACCTCCCCGCTGATCAACTTCTTTTTCCCAGTCTTTCCGGAAAATAATGACTTCAAGATCCCATCCTGCCGCTTTTTTGTCTCAGCAGACGTTGCCGACTCCATGCCAAGTTTCTCGGCAAGATCCGCTCTCACCTTCTCCATTCTCGACTTGAGAATCCAAGCATTCCCGAGCGTATTGCCATAGTCATACATCATTTTTGTGTGATGTCTGCAAAATCCGTGCAGACTTGTCTGATCCCTCACATCACTTTCCATATAAGAAGAACCCAGAACGAATTCCAGGTTCTCCTGCTCCATCTTGCGTTCAAGCCAGCAAAAGCAACACTCATCGCCAGACTTAACCGCATCGGTCAGTTCAATCGTATACAGTTTTTCTCTCATTCGTTTTTCCCCAACTTCCCCCTGTGTTTTTGTACATCTGTATGTCTTATGCCTGATCTTACACGTTTAAGTTTTTAACTTTGTATCTCTATGTTCCTATATTCCCATACTTCCATGCACTCAGCTCTGTACTTTTCTTTTTGTCTTTCTACTTCTCCACGTTATTTTGTCCACGCTCCACTTGCGTCCACATAGTAGCCATCCGGTGTTATCGTGTTCGTCAGCATCGCTCCGTTGCTTCCGAGATAATACCAGATCCCATTCGTCTGCATCCAGTTATTTTTCAGCATATATCCCGTATCCTGCAGGAAGTAATACCAACCATCAGAAAGCGTGCGCCATCCGGTTGCCATATATCCGTTAGAGTCAAACCAGTAACGCTGTCCGCCGACATTCATCCATTCTCCGGCTGCACGGGCGCCAGTCGCAGTCTTGATATAATACCATCCTGTCTGATCCTGATTCCAGCCCTGTTTCCAGCCCGCAGAGGAATCGGAGGATCCATCCGCCGGCGAAGACTGGGAAGCGGACGATGCATTTGAAGAGAAAGAACTTGAGGAAGTTCCCGGCTGACTCAGCGTGCCGGAGGTGCTTCCCGGCGCCCCCGCGCTGTTTCCAGTTGTGTGAATCGTTCCTCCCGGTCCCACTGTGCTGACTCCGGCTTCAGGAGTTCCGGCTGTCGGAGCAGATGAAGCAGGAATTCCATTTCCAGACGGTCCTGCTGTGCTTCCGCTTGTCGAACTACTGCTGTTTCCAGAATTCACAGTGCCTGAAGTCTCCGTACTTCCCGTCGTCGGAGTTGTGGAAGTCGTCGTTCCTGTTGTCCCTGTCGTTCCAGAAACCACGCCCGGACCACCCGAAGTAATTGTCCCGGAAGTTGCATTTCCTGTTCCAGAGGTTCCCGGCTGACTCGAAGTCTGACTACCTGTTGTTCCCGTTGTTCCAGCCGTCGTGCTTCCGGTTCTTCCGGTCAGTGTCGTATAATTTGCAAATCCATAGTCGAGCATCGCCTTCGTATCGGTATAATGCGTTCCGGCCGACTTCAAAACAACTGCAATCAGGCGCACGCCGTTTCTCTCAACCGCCGTCACAAGCGTATTGCCCGCCAGTGAAGTATATCCGGTCTTACCGCCAATAATTCCTTCATAATAGCGGGTATCAGTCGGATACATCATCTTGTGCCCCATTGTGATCGTCCGCGCTCCGGAATTCTTTGTCGCCGGGAAATTGTAGGATGTCGTCGTGTCAATCTTTCGGAACGTGTCATTCTGCACCGCTGCACGCATGATCAGCGCCATATCATAGGCAGTCGTCTTGTGCGTGGAATTGTTCAGACCGTGCGGGTTTGCAAAATGCGTGTTCTTACATCCAAGCTGTACCGCGCGCTGGTTCATCAGATCCGCAAACGCACTGACGCTTCCCGACACATGCTCGGCAAGACCATTTCCAATCTCGTTTGCAGATTTCAAGAGAAGTCCGTACAGACACTGCTCCACGGTCAGCTGATCGCCCTCCGCAATTCCGAGAGAAGTCGCTCCTGACTCCAGATTCGTCGTCGCAGTCTTAGAGAACGTCACGACATCGCTTAAATTGCAATGTTCAAGCACAAGCAATGCCGTCATGACCTTCGTGATGCTCGCCGGATAAAACTGCTGATCCTGGTTCTTTCCGAACAACACCTGTCCGGTCGCCGCATCCATCAATACAGCTCCCTGAGCGGAAACCGTCGGCTCTTTCAGGACGCTCTGCGTGCTCCCTGACGACTGTGTCACACTCGCCTGAGACGAAATCATTGTTCCATATGTAATCTGACCAAAGGTAAGGGTGAATCCGATTCCCATCGCCAGCAATCTCTTCCAGTTTTTCTTCATAATATTGTCTGTCCTCTCCTCTTGCGTTTCTCTTTTCCTGCTCGTATCAGTATACCACACTTTCTATTTGGCAAATGTAACAACTTTCTTACAACTTCTTGGAGGGGATCTTAAAATTCGACGGTTTTGTGAACTACATCGCTGTGCGAATGTTTCCCTTCTTCTTTGAATGTTTCCTCTCTTCCCTTCATATCGTAATCATATGAGAGATCCCAGATCCCTAAAAATCCTCATCTGCACGCAGACCACAAATTTTATTCCGGGAGGTTATCCGTCTTTATGAAACACCTGCGCTTTTTCCATTTTCCTCACTCTCGCGTTCTGACACGCTTCACCGTCGTCGCCGTCATCTTTCTTATCGCATTCTTCTCCGGGCGATTCTTAGGTTTTCTAAGCGCACGTTCCGGCTCTGCTTCCTCAGCTGCCGTACGCTCCTCCCCGGTCACATCCCTCCCTGTCTCCGCAGAAGGCAACTGGGGGCTGAGCTTTCAGCAGGAGGGAAAGCCCCCGGTCGCCAATGCAACCTCCGACTATCTCAAGCAGTTCAACGCCCACTACGCCGACGATACCGACGAAAAAATCCTCTATCTGACGTTTGATGCCGGATACGAAAACGGCAACACTCCCGCAATTCTCGACGCCCTGAAAAAGCATCATGCGCCCGCGACGTTTTTCATCGTCGGAAACTATATCCAGACGAGTCCCGATCTCGTAAAACGCATGATTGCGGAGGGACACACCGTCGGCAACCACACGTTTCACCACCCCGACATGTCAAAAATTGCAACAAAAAAAAGTTTCTCCGAGGAATTAGAATCCTTGGAGAAACTTTTTGAAGAGACAACCGGTCAGACAATGACACGATTTTACCGTCCACCTCAGGGCAAATACAGCGAGTCCAACCTTCAGATGGCGAAGGAGCTCGGCTATCACACCTTCTTCTGGAGCCTCGCCTACGTCGACTGGTATGAAGACCGCCAGCCCACACACGAGGAAGCCTTTCAGAAACTCCTCGGGCGCATCCACCCCGGCGCGATCGTGCTCTTACACAGCACATCCCGCACAAATGCAGAAATTCTTGACGAACTTCTCACAAAATGGGAGGAGATGGGCTACTCGTTTCATGCATTAGAAGAACTCACGCAAAAAACCGCGTCCTAATATTCGAAATGCGCTCAATCCCCAAGCTCTTCACATGACAGCTCCGGCTTAGACCTCCTCGAGAAGTTTCTGGATCTTCGTCGCCATGATGTCAAAAGCAACGTCATTGAGTCCGCTGTTGATCACAAGATCTGCCTTCGCGCGCGTTGGCTCCACATACAGGTAATGCATCGGCTTTACCGTCGTCAGATACTGCTCGACGATGTTCTCGAGAGAGCGACCTCTCTCCTCAACATCGCGCACAATTCGGCGCAGGATACGCTCATCCGCGTCTGCCTCCACATAAATCTTGATGTCAAACATGTCGCGGAGACGGCGGTCTGCAAGAAGCAAAATGCCCTCTACAATGATAATCCGGCGAGGTTCGATGTGCATCGTCTTCTCGGAGCGGTTGTGCATCGTGTAATCGTACACCGGACCGTCAACCGCATGACCTGCCTTGAGCTGTTTTAAGTGCTCCACAAGAAGATCGGTCTCGAGTGCATCCGGATGATCGTAATTGCGCTTCTGGCGCACTTCCATCGGGACATCGTCCTGACGGCGGTAATAATTGTCGTGGTAAATCACATCAATGTCATCGCCGAACCGGTCTTTCAGGCGATTTGTAAACGTAGATTTTCCGGATCCGGTTCCTCCTGCAATTCCAATCAGAATCGTTTTCATCGTTCTTCCCCCATAAATATTGTGGTAATTTTGTTGTGCGTGTTCTATTTATCCGTCGGCAAAACCGTGATCAGCGCTCTGCCTTCCACATCCGCCGGATTGTGCTTTCCGATATATCTCGCAAGCATCTCCGGCATCTCCTCCGTTCCGCGCCAGAGTACCTTGCAGTCTGCAAGGAACGCATATCCGCCGGTACCGGTCGCACGGTAATTGTTCGTCACAAGGCGGTAGGACTTGTCGCCAAGCTCGCTTCCATCTGCAAGCAGAAGCTCGGTCACGCGATCTCCGACCGGACGGGTCAGATCAAAGGTATAGCGGATTCCGGAAAAGAAATCGTAGTTGTAATGTTCGATTTTCGGCTTTAAGAAGCGCTCCGAGATCACGACTTTTCCGTCCACCAGATCAAAGTAGGACGCACAGCGCTCGAGCATCAGTTTGAGAACCTCGCGGTTTACTTCAAGCTCCACAAGCGTGTTATCAAACAGGTAAGCGCCACAAATGTCTTGCATTGTCACGCTCTGCTTGAGTCCTGCCGGATCGTTTCCGAGACTTGCACAGGAGATATCGGCTCCGGTGCGCTCAAGCTGAACCTGGTTAAAGAGCTCTGCAAGACGGCTTCCGTATCGCCCCGCCGGAAGTTTATCCTCCGGCTCAATCGCACTGCTGAGTGCCCCGACCGGCTCGTCAAGCCAGGTCTGGACTGCCTGCTCAAGCGGATAGAGCTTTGCATACGGCTCTTCCTGATGCTTTTCTCCCACGGATTCCAGAGAAGAAGCAAAAATCTTCTCCTCCTCTGAGATCTCCGCATAGAGGTGCACATATTTGGAAGCTCCTGCCGGTGGCTGAACTGCCCATGTTCCATAGAGCATTCTTCCTGCAACCGGCATATGCTGGTGACCTATCAGAAGCAGGTCAAAATTCAACTCTCTCGCAATCTTGCAGGCAACGTTTTCTCCACTGTCGGAGAGAAGTTTTCCGTTTTCAAGATCCTCCTCGAATCCACCGTGATAGACACAGACCGTCACATCACAGACGCCTTTGAGACGCTCAAGCGATTCTCTTGCAGACACAATCGGATCTGTGATTTTTAAAAATTCGAGATTTTCTTTTCTCTCCCAGATCTTGACCCAGTCCGTGACGATGCCGGTGATTCCGACGCGAAGACCGTTTGCAAGCACGCGGACAACCTCTTTCTGAATCGGGAGTTTTCCGCCGAGATCCTCGACATTTGCACAGATGCACGGAACTCCCATCGCATTCACATACTCAGAGAGAAAGTCATATCCGAAATTGAAATCGTGATTTCCAAGTGTAAAATAATCACATCCGAGTGCACGGAAGGCTTCGGCAACCGGGTGGAAAAATCCGCCTTTGCCATCAGCAAGCAGAGCCTTGCACTCCTGCTGATGCTCACGGTAATACTGAACGAACGGAGTTCCCTGAAGAGAATCTCCTCCATCGATCATCAGTGTATTTCCATCCTTCTCCACCTGAGATGCCATATTTAAGAGTCCGGATGCATCCGCTCTTCCTGCCGGATAATTGACCGGGAAAATATGGCCGTGGGTATCGGATGTGAAAATAATTTCCAGTTTTTTCATCCTTCTTACTCTCACTCCTATCCTCTCGTCAGCTTTACACGAATCTGGGTGGAGATCAACTCCACGATCAGAACGAGCGCAATCAGACCGGCAAGGATTGCGCCTGCCTCACTCCAACGATAGCTGTTCATCGCAAAGATCAGCGGTGCACCGATTCCGCCTGCACCTACAAGACCGAGGACGGTCGCATCACGCAGGTTGATATCGAAGCGGTAGATTGCAGTGGAAGCAAAGTTCGGCAGTAACTGCGGAAGAATTCCGTAGCGGATCTTCTGCCAGGTCGTGCATCCGGACGCGTCGAGAGACTCAAGAATTCTCGTATCGAGATCCTCAATCGCCTCGGTGTACATCTTTGTGATCATTCCGACAGAGCACAGGGACATCGTCAGAAGACCTGCGAATGCACCCGGTCCAGTCACACGGATGAACATCAGACCATAGACAAATGCCGGCACAGTACGGATCATCATGATGATGATACGACCAATGAAGGCAATCACTTTTCCAGTCAGGTTCACAGAAGACAGGAAAGCGAGCGGGATCGAGATGATCGCTCCGACAATTGTTCCAAGGAAGGCGATGCAGACCGTCTCAAGCAGGAGGTACGGAACTCCCTTTGTCGTGAATCCAAACAACATCGCCGTATCCGGATGAAAAATACCGGATAAGATATTCATTGCAATCTTTCCGCCGTTCTGAGTCGTTCCGCTCGTCTCAACACCGGAGGCACTCCAGATCAGAAGTCCAACGACAACGACTGCGACAGCAAGCTCAAACATCCACTTTTTCGGGCGTGCCTCATAAGCAGTTTCAATTCTCTTATTCATCGTTTTTCGGTCCTCCCTTATACCAGATGCCGGCGTGCTGCACGGCTGATGGTTTCAATGATAAATACCGTTACAAACAGGGCAATCAGGATCATACCAACGCTCGGGTACTCTCTCCAACCGATCTTCTCATTCAGAATCAGTCCAAGTCCACCTGCACCTACATAACCGAGGATTGATGCATAACGCACATTTCCCTCAAAGCAGAACAGGCAGTTCGACAGATAGGACGGCAGAACCTGCGGAACGATTGCGGAGATGAATGCGCGCACCTTCGTCGCACCCATTGCCTCCATCGCCTCAAATGCCCCCATATCCACGGTCTCGATCTCCTCATAGAGGATCTTTCCGATGTATGCAAACGTAAAGACTGCGATTGCGGTCGTACCTGCAAGCGTTCCGAGTCCGAAAATGTAAGTTGCAATCAGCGCGGTAACCAGAGTCGGCAGGGTACGCACGATACTTAAGAACAGGCGCATCAGGCTGACAATCACACGGCTCGGAATGACGTTTGTCGAAGCGAGCATCGCAAACGGAACAACCAGCACAGAACCGATAAAGGAGCCGAGAAGCGACATCTTGATCGTGTCAAACAGTGGCTGCCATACAGACGGCATGTAGTCCCACTTCGGCGGGAACATCTGTCCGAGAATAACGAAAAACTCCTTGATTCTCGTCGTGAGCACCACCATGCTAAAGCCAGTGATCTTCACGGAGAGGATCGTCATCGCCAGAAGAATCACCACAGCAAGCGGAGCACGGGAACGCTTCTGGGAAACGCTCTTTCCGTTTGAGATCGTGAAGGTCTTCGGTCGAAAAATCTTGTCGTAGATACTCATGCTTCCATCTCCTGTCTTCCCTGATAAATCTTATCCAGAACAGCCTGATCCACATTTGCAGACGGTCCGTCGTATACCACCTCACCAGCGCGAACACCGATTACACGGGAAGCGTACTTGAGTGCCAGATCGACATGGTGGATGTTGATCAGAACCGTGATCTTCATCTCCTTGTTGATGCGGTCAAAGTCATCCATAACCTGCTTTGCAGTTACCGGGTCAAGGGCTGCAACCGGCTCATCCGCAAGAATGATCTCCGGATTCTGTGCAAGCGTTCTTGCCAGAGCAACTCTCTGCTGCTGACCACCGGAGAGCTGATCGGTGCGGACAAATGCCTTGTCAAGAATTCCTACTTTATCGAGCGCCTCAAGTGCCTTGAGCTTCTCCTCTTTTGTGAATACGCCAAAGAAAGCACGCCACCACGGAAGATCCGGAACAAACGCAGTCAGAACGTTCTTGATTACCGTTGTTCTCGTCACAAGATTGAACGACTGGAAGATCATACCGATCTTACGACGAAATGCGCGCAGGTTCTTTCCCTGCAAACTCATGACATCAGTTCCATTCACAGTCAGAGTTCCCTCTGTAATGTCATGCATGCGGTTGATGGTGCGGATCAGTGTTGACTTTCCTGCGCCGGACAGGCCAATGATTGCAACAAATTCTCCCTGATCAATCGTCAGATTCACATGTTTCAGACCCTCAAAGCCGTTGGGATACTTCTTTCCCACATTTTTAAACTCAATCATTTCTTTCTGCTATTATAAACCCCATTATAATAAATTCTGTTTCTTATAATAGCGTTCCTTTCTCAATATTTTCCCGCCTTTTTTCACGGATTTTTGCGGATTTTTTGCAGATACGCTCATACACACATGCGCAGAAAAGGACTGCCACATAAACAGCTCCTTGTTGTCCATGTAACAGCCCATCTCTTTTTCCCGTAATGTCTTACTTATGACGCTCCGTTGAGCTTCTTGATCATTTCCTGTGCATCGCGCTCAGAATCATAGTCAGAATCTTTTGCCTTCTGATAACCCTGGTGCGTGTAAATGGAGATGACCTCCTTACCCTCTTCGGTGTTTCCGATGTTGATGAATGCGTTTGTCAGAGCTGTCTTGAAATCATCATCCATGATCGGAGAAGTCTTGCTGACACTGATCGTATCGTTGTAGATCGCCGGAGTTACGCCGATCAGATCGGTATCCTCCCAGATGCTGTTGCTCATTGCATACTCGTCGTTCCACTTGCTCTCATAGTCACGGCGTGCGTCTGCGTAGGTGCACAGTACATCAATCTGACCGGAAGCCAGACGTGCAAATGCACTTGCATAGGAATCAGACTGAACGGCATGGCTTAAATCTGTGATGTTCTTGCCATAGTTCTCAAGCATCCACAGAGACGGATAAATATATCCTGCGGAAGAAGAAGAACCCATTACGCTCCAGTTTGCACTGTCGAGATCCTCCCAGGTCAGCTCCTCTCCTGCGTTGACCTTCTCTGCCAGCTCCTTACCCTTCTCGGACGGACCAGCTACGATCAGAGCGCGGTAGAAAGTTACCTGCTTATCGGTTCCCTCGATCGGCTCGTTGTCGTTCCACTCCTTCGGATCGTCGGAGTCAACGGAAAGACCGTCTCTCGTTGCGGTTACAATTGCCTCACATCCGTCGTCGTACAGAACATAGGTACCACCCGGAATAAATCCGACATCGGTCGTTCCTGCGGAAAGAGCCTCGCCAACTGCCTCGAAGCTGGTTCCTACGCTGATGTCTACATCTTTTACATCGTATCCCTCGTTAGCCAGCTCGGTCTGAAGAAGACCCTTTAACGGCTCGGTCGCCGTGATGATATCCTGCGGATCACGGGACGGTACAAAAGCTACGGTCAGTTTCTTGATTTCCTTATTTCCTGATGCTTCACTGCCAGCATTTGCGCTGTCATTTCCTGCGGTTGTTGTCGTGTTGCCTGCACTGCTTCCACATCCGGTTACTGCCAGTCCAAGTGTCATACACATAGCTGCAGCCAGAATTCTGGAAATCGATTTTTTCATGATTCTTCCTCCTGATTGTTCACATAAATCCTCGTACGTGGCGGTTTTATTCCTGTCTGCGCCCTCTTCGACAGGCAGACAGACTTCACCCTTTGCCACTACCGTTCAATAATGTACCACAATTTCCGCCCGGTGTAAATCACTCATTCGACAAAGTTTCCGAAAATTCTCATATTTTTCTAAGTACGCACGAATTTTTCTCCCAAAAAATGAAAAATCCGGCAATCGCTCCCAGAACACAAAAAATTTCTAAGGACAACTGCCGGACCACTTTTTCTCTAATCTTTTTGAATTCAAGTTGACGCTCGCAAAGACTTGGCGCGTGATTCCAAGTCACACAGATAAAAGCACGCGATCCGTCGCAAACTCTTCCTTTTTCTTCTCGGAGTACATCTCGACAAGACGCTCCACACTCAGCTCTTCTCTCTGCCTTGCATCGATGTCAAACATCACCGATCCCGAGTCGAGCATGATCGTGCGGTTTCCAGTCTCAAGCGCCTGCTTCATGTTGTGGGTGATCATCATCGTCGTGATCTTGTTTTCTTTCACAATCCGATTCGTGATCTCCATCACTTTCTCGGCAGTCGCCGGATCGAGAGCCGCGGTGTGCTCATCGAGGAGAAGAAGTTTCGGCGGAACGAGTGTGCTCATCAGAAGTGTCACGACCTGACGCTGGCCGCCCGAGAGCAGTCCAACCTTCGTCTTCATTCGGTTTTCAAGATCCATCGAGAACTTTTCAAGCTCTGTCTTAAAATAATCCCGATCCTTTCTCGTCAGTGCAAACGCGAGACTGCGCTTCTTCTGTTTTGAGTAGGCGAGGGCTAAATTTTCCTCGATCGTGAGACTCGGCGCCGTTCCCTTCATCGGATCCTGAAACAGTCTTCCGATGCTGAGTGCTCTGCGGTACTCCGGCTCAAATGTGATGTCCTTCCCGTCGAGAAGAATCTTTCCGGAATCGAGAAGGAAATTTCCACAGACGGCATTGAACATCGTTGACTTTCCGGCTCCGTTTGAGCCGAGAACCGTCACAAAATCGCCCTGTGCAAGCGTCAGATTCAACTGATCGAGAGCGGTATGCTCATTCGGCGTTCCCTTGCTGAACTTCTTGCATGCCGACTGAATTTCAAGCATTGGTGTCATGGATGTCATGATTTTATTTCCCTCCTCTCCGAATTTTCTGTACTTCCATCATCGATTTGATCGCCGGAATCGCAAGCGCGAGCGTAACAATAACTGCCGACACGAGCTTGAGCATGTAAGCCGGGAACCAGTCTGCCTTCGTCGCCATTGCGATGATGTAGCGGTAAACCACCGAGCCAAAAATTGCGGAGATAAAACCGATCGTCACGGAGCGCTTTCCAAAGAATGCCTCCCCGATGATTACAGATGCAAGTCCTACAACGAGGATGCCGACACCGGAGTTGATATCTGCAAAGCTCTGATACTGGGCGATCAATCCACCACACAGAGCGATCAGTCCGTTGCTGAGTGCAAGCGCGATGCATTTCATCCGATCCACATTGATCGAGGAAGCCTTGACCATATCGGTATTGTCGCCGGTTGCGCGGATGCAAAGTCCAAGTCGGGTGCGGAAGAATGCAACAAGCGCCACTGTGCACACCACGGAAACGAGAACTGCCATCAAGAGCTTCACTGCCTCTCTCTCAAGCATCGGAAATGCACTCTGCGCGAGCGTGAAGATCGTCTCCTTTCCGATCAGCGTCAGGTTCGGCGTTCCACCGAGTACAACGGTATTGATCGAGTAGAGACCACTCATCGTCAGAATTCCGGTCAGAACCGGATGAATATTCAACTTCGTCTGGAGAAGTCCGGTCACACAGCCTGCAAGTGCGCCCGCTACGAGAGATGCAAGAATTCCAAGAAACGGATGACCGGCAGTCGTGAAAATCGCTGCCGTCGCCAGTCCGAATGTAAAACTTCCCTCTGCGGTCAGATCCGGAATATTCAGGATGCGGAAACTGATATAGATTCCGAGCACCATGACTCCGTAAATCAGTCCGAGCTGAAGAGAGCCAATCAGTAATGTCATTAGTTCTTATCCTCCACAAAACGAATTCCGTCTTCCTCTGCAACCTCGATTCCGAGAGCTTCCATCGTCGTCTTGTTGACTACGGTCTCACTTGCCGGAACAACGATTGCCGGGATGTCTGCAATTGCAGTTCCACTTAAGTACTCGATTGCCATATCAGCAGACTGTGCGCCGATCTCCTTATCGCTGATTGCAATTGTTGCAAATGCACCGGAGTCAACCATCGTAGCAGAGCTTCCATATACCGGGATCTTCGCGCTTCTTGCAACTTCCGTTACGAGAGGCATTGCAGACTGAATCACGCTGTCATTCGGGATGAAGATTGCATCCACGCTGTCTGCGAGAGACTGTGCTGCCTGCTGAACCTCAGAAGAGTTCGTCACAACTGCTTCCTTGTACTCAAGACCATTCTCCTCGCAGTACTTCTTTGCAGACTCTGCGGTGTTTACGGAGTTGACCTCACTCGTGCAGTAGAGAAGACCAAATGTCTTTGCATCCGGTGTCAGCTTCTCGCTCAGAGCGAAGATGTCACCGACCGGAATCGCATTGGAAGTACCGGTTGCATTCTTATCCGGCTTTTCCATCTCTGTAATAACACCCGCTGCCTGCGGAGCAGAAACAGCGACGAAGATCACCGGCGTCTCCGTCTTTAAGTTCACCATCGCCTGAGTCGGCGGGGTTGCAACCGTTGCAACGAGATCGTAATCTCCACCAGCCATACCCTGAGCGATCGTCTGAAGGTTTGTCGCATCTCCCTGCGCACACTTGTAATCGATTACGAGATCCGACTCGGAATAACCCTTTGCGCGGAGCTCCTCGATGAAGCCCTCTCTCATATCGTTGAATGCGCCATTCTCGACCATCTGGATCACGCCAACCTTGTACGCCTTGCCATCCTTCGGAGAGACAGCACCCTCTGCCGTTGTCTCTCCGTCTGCCTTGCTCTCTGCCTCAGAAGCCTGAGCCGTTGTCTGTGCGTTCTCCGTCTGGGAAGAACTTCCAGAAGCACAACCTGCAAGTGCTCCCATCATCATTGCGGTCACTGCCATTGCCAAAGAACGTTTCATAAATGCCTTTCTCATAATTGTTTCCTCCTCATATAAACTGAAATTATATATAAACTGGATTTATGGATTCCTATTTTTCTTTCTTGTTTCTCTCTGCAAGCTCTGCAAATGCCTTCTCAAGCAGATCTGCGGTGACTGGATACGGATTGTGGTCGATGTCCTTCATCTGCATCGTTTTCTCAATGACCTGAGGAAGTGCTTCCTCGGTGATCTCCACATCCGCAAGCGAGGTTGGAAGACCGATGCTCTTGTTAAACTCGTACATCTTCTCAAACATCTTTTTCTGACCATCCACAAGGAGAAGGATCAGAACGCCAAAGCCGACAACCTCGCCGTGAAGATGTCCCTCCTCAATCTGCGGGAACGAGGTTAGCGCGTAGAAAATCGCATGGGCAAGTCCCGTGTTGTAGTCAATGATTCGATCCTGAGTCACAAGAATCGAGGTAAGCGCTGTGCTCACAACAATCGCGAGAACCGTCTGAGCAAGTTCTTCGGAAACCCGTCCTGCCCGGTTGTCCTCCATCGCCTTTTCACCGTACTCAAGAATCGGATTTAAGCACATCTGGCTGATCGTTACACCGAGTCCGACATAGTGGTTCAAGTGCTCTCCTCTCGAGGAAACCGTGCTCTCAAAATACTTGGCGTAAGTATCGCCCATTCCCGCCCACATGTAGCGCTCGGGAGACTTTGCAATGATTCCGAGATCAATGAACGCATGCACCGGAGGTTTCTTTAAGAAATACGGCTTTAAGAAACTTCCATCCGCATGATACATGATCGAAACGCTCGTGCATGCGGAACAGTTAGAAGCAATTGTCGGAAATGTGAAGACCGGCTTTTGGGTCTCCTCTGCGAGAGCCTTTGCCGTGTCAGTCGCCTTTCCGCCACCGACTGCAAAAATCATGTCCGCTTTCTGAACCGTCTCATTCGCCTTGAGAAGCTCAAGGTTTTCGTAACTGCACTCTCCGCCGAACCAGACAAAATCAAGAATCTCAATCTTTCCGCTCTCTGCACCCTCGCAGATCGCCTTCCGCGCTGACTCCACCGCACGATGTCCACCAATCACAACCGCCGTCTTTCCATACGGGGTACAGATTGATCCGATGCTCTCATAGACACCCTCTCCAATCGTATAACTTGGAAGATAAATGCTGTATCCTTTCATCTGTCTGCCTCCTCTTTCTGTGTTGATCGAATTTTCTTAAGTTGCACATTTCTGATCGGTAAAGCGATAGAAAATCATCACTTGGAACAATAAAAAACGCCCCGGACAGAAATCACTCTCCATCCGGGACGAATATCATTCTCAATATCCGCGGTACCACCCGCTTTAGCCTCACGGCTCTCTCACTCCGCATACAAACATATGCGCCACCCTGTTACGATCGTGGCTATCGTCGCTCCATACTCTATTTCCTTGTTCCGGAGCGCCCTCAAAAGTCCATTCATCTGGTCTGCAAGTATCGCCTTCCCACCACCGGCAACTCTCTGTGTCTCCCAATATCCAGACTACTTACTCTTTCTCATCGGTTTTTTCATTTAATTGTTGGTGCAATCTTAGCACTTTCCAAATGATTTGTCAATCATTTCCACGATTTATTTTAAGTCCAAATTTTCCTACTTTCCCTCGTAGACGATTGCGGACTCCACCTCATAATCTTTGAGTTTCTCTCTTCCCTTGAGTCCGGCAAGCTCCATCACGAAGCAGATCTTGACTACCTCTCCGCCGAGCTGTTCGATCATACCGACCATCGCCTCGGTTGTGCCACCGGTCGCAATCAGATCGTCCACAATGACAACTTTCTGACCCGGCTTGATCGCATCCTTGTGCATCTCGATCGTTGCGGAGCCGTACTCAAGATCATAGCTTGCGCTCACGGTCTCTCTCGGCAGTTTGCCCTTCTTTCGGATCGGCACAAATGCCTTGTTCTTTGCGTAAGCAACCGGCACACCGAAGATAAATCCGCGGGACTCCGGTCCTACAACCACATCGAACTCCACACCGTCGAGCATGCACAGGATCTTGTCGATCGCCAGATGAAGTCCCTCCGGGTCCTGAAGGATCGAGGTCACATCACGAAAAATAATTCCCGGCTCCGGAAAATCCGGAATGCTCACTACATACTCTTCCAATTTTTTTGCCATTATCGTTCCTCTTCTCTTTCTTAATTTTTTCTTTTCGTTTTCATATTTCCAATTTTAGTGAAACCAGATTTCTTTATCGATTCTTGCATTACTGCCATCACTGCAAAATCTTCATCAGATTCTGAACTTCCTTCTGGGAAGTGCTCTCCTGAAACGATGCATAGGAGTAGAAACAGTAGCCCGCCACCTGACCACTCGTCCGTCCCGCCTGTACCTGACGCGCGATGATGTCATCGGATCGCAACCACTCGGAAACGGTATTGTTGTCCTTGGAATCCGTGCCGGTGCGATACATTGCAAGACCGAGATAGAGTCTCACATTTCCCTTCTTTTTCAGCGCAATCCAGCTGTTCAGGTTTTCCGTATAGGCATAAGGAGCAAGGGAACCATTCTTGAGTTTCTGCTCAAATCCCCAGTAGAGCTGAGGCATGATATAATCCACATATCCGCTCTGGCTCATCCAGGTGTCAATATCCGTAAAGTACTGTTCATTGCTCCGCAGATGTTCGAGATTGCCCGCCGGGCTGATTCCAAACTGAACTGCCGGTTTTACGGACTTCACAGTCTGATAGACACTGCGAATCAGCTGATTGACATTTTCCCTCCTCCAGTCTGCGATCGCAAGCGAACTGCCCGACGCTTCGTACTCCGGCTTATCAAACCAGCGCTTCGAGTCCTTGTCATTGACCTCCGGATAAAAATAATCGTCAAAATGAATTCCGTCGACATCGTAATTCTGAACGACCTCGCGCACCCCGTTCACAATCAGCTCACGCACCTGAGGCACGGACGGATTCAGATAATAAGCCCCGTTCTGCTTTAATACCCAGCGGTCATTCGTCGTGTCTGCATCGGACAACCATTTTTTCACAATGTTCTGGTCAGAAACCTGATCCCAGGTGTTGTGGTATCCCGTCACACGAAATGGATTGATCCATGCATGAAACTGAAGTCCATGATTGTGCGCGGACTGCACAAAATATGCGAGCGGATCATAGCCCGGATTCTGTCCCTGCGTTCCCGTCACAAAACGGGACCACGGAAAATAAGAAGACGGATACATCGCATCCGAATCTGCCCGAACATGAACAAACACCGCATTCATTTTCAGCTGTACGCAGCGCTCCATCATCGCATCGACAGCCTTCTGAAATCCCGCCTGATCCGACGGAAGTGTCTCCCAGTCGAGATAGGAGATCCACACACCTCGAAGTTCATCCCCACTTCTGACAGCTCCCTCGCCCGGTCCCATCGCATATACCGGTCTGACTGCCGTCATCGCCAACAGCGCACATGTCATCAGCATTGCACCCAGATGAACAAAGATATTTGAGATATTTTGTCTTTTGTATGTCTTGCCTTGCATTTTCCTTCCTCCAATCGGCAGACAATCCTTTTTTTGAAGCCCTTTTTTATTTTTTCCAAACACACTCCAGTATAGCAAAACACACCCCAAAGAACAACCTGATTTTTTCCAGTCATGATTCGTCGATCTTTTCCATATTCTATACCAATCACCTCGCCTTTGAACGGAGTCTCCATGTCCATTTTTCTCTCCTCCCTCTCTCCGCGCAAACGCGCTTTTTTGAGCGGAACTCTGCTCTTGACCGCCGCTGGATTTTCCTGCCGGATTCTCGGCTTTTTTTATCGAATTTTCCTTTCCCGCACAATCGGGGCGGAGGGGCTTGGCATCTACAACATGGTTCATCCGGTATATGGCATCTGTTTTGCACTTTGTGCCGGGTCAATCCAGACTGCGCTCTCCCAGTACATCGCCTCAAACGAAAAAAAGGGGAAATCCGTCTTTCACACCGGATTTCTGCTCTCCCTCTCGCTCTCGCTTCTCTTTGCGTTTCTGATCTGCCGTCACGCGAACTGGATTGCGTGCCATGTGCTGATGGAGCGCTCGTGTGCTCCCTATCTGCCGATGATGGGACTTTCTGTGCCATTTGCATCCGCTCACGCCTGTATCAACGGCTATTATTACGGGATGCAGAAAGCCAAAATCCCAGCGTTTTCCCAGATCGCAGAGCAGATTCTGCGGATGATTTTTGTCTTTGCTCTCGCGTCATTCTGGACCTCGCAGGGAATCACACTCACGGTTCACCTTGCCGTCCTCGGTCACGTTGCCGGGGAAGTCGCTTCGGCTCTGTTTACCCTGCTCTGCCTTCTGATCTGCCCGCCGTCCACGAAATCCGCTTCAAAATCATCTTCAAAATCGGGGACGCAGTCCGATTTGCAGTCACCTCTGCCATCGCAGCCAAATGAAGACACCGACTCGTTCTCCGCCTGTGCCCTGCCTTTGATCGCCCTTGCACTCCCACTGATGGGAAATCGCCTCGTCCTCAATGTACTCGCAAGTGCCGAGGCAGTCTGGATTCCCGCCTGTTTAAAACTCTCCGGACTCTCCGCCTCGGAAGCCTTCTCCGTCTACGGCGTGCTGACCGGTATGGCACTTCCGTTCATCCTCTTCCCGTCCGCAATCACAAATTCGATGGCTGTCCTCCTGCTCCCAAGCGTCGCACGCGCACAGGCAGAAGGGCGAAACGACCTGATTGACACGACAGTATCGATGTCCCTGCGTTACAGCCTGTACATGGGGATTTTCTGCATCGGAGTCTTTGTCCTGTTTGGAAATTCACTCGGAATGAGCGTCTTTCACAGTCAGGATGCCGGCACCTGCATCCAGATCCTCGCATGGCTCTGCCCGTTTCTCTATCTTGCGACGACAATCGGAAGCATCCTAAACGGTCTCGGAAAAACACACATCACCTTTTTTCAGAGCAGTCTGATCCTGACTCTACGCCTGATTTTTGTACTTGTCGGAATTCCTCGCTTTGGCATCTACGCCTATCTCTGCGGAATGTTGGCCTGTGAACTTTTGCTCGCATTTCTCCATCTTCACGCCCTGCATCGGATCGTTCCATTCCACTGGAATGCAGTCTCAATGATCGTCAAACCGGTCTTTGTCTTGTTTCTCTGTGTGGGGATTCACCGCTTCGTCTCCTATTCGTTGCCCGCTCTTTTGTCTCATTTTTTGAGACAAACAGCAATCACCAGAAAGATTCCGCTCTTTTTTGCGACAACATTACAGATCTTTGGTTTCTCGATCTGCTACGGGGGACTTCTCTTGCTCTTTCATCTGGTGGAAAAACGAGAATAAAAAATCTAAAATTACGCTAGGATCATGTCTCCATAAAATATGATGAAACGCCATTTCCTATCATATAAAAAAAGCACAGAACAGGAAATCTATTTGACTTCCGTCTGTGCTTTCTTTTTACAGATCCAGAACAATCTTTGTGGAGGTGGACCTTGCCGTGCGGTCTTTTAACTTGACCTCAAACGTGTTGAGTGTTCCGGTCGTGTGGAACGGCTGACCTTCCAAAGACAGAGAGACCGTGATCGTATCCTTCGATACACTGTCGATGTGGTAAACCATCTCGGTCACTTCTTTCTTGTACCATCCTGCCTTGTTTACTGCATTCTCGAGAAGATAGCAGACCGAATTCTCATTCAGAACCGGTGTCTCAACCCAAAGACCGGTCTCCGGATCGATGTAGTACCAGATGTCGTTCGTCTTGACCCATCCGGTTACCTCGTTTCCATCCTCCTCATACTTCCATCCCTCGTCCGGGATCTCCTTCCACTCTCCTGCCCATGCAGTCAGCGCAGAACCCGCGAGCATTCCCGCCGTCATTCCGACTACGGTTGCCATCTTCCAGAATGTTTTTCCAATTATTCGATTTCTTCTATTTTTGATTTGATTTCTCATTCGCCAACTCACCTTTCGATTTCTGCCTGTTTCAATATATATATTATAGTATTATAGGCATTTTCAGATCGCAAAGCAATTTCGCAAAAATGAATTTTTTCTAAAAATTTTGTGTTACTGCCCACAAAATTATGGGAGCAGATTTTGTGAACCAGTTATTCAATCCTTTTGACTGTGTCACGGACAATCAGGCGGTTTTCAAGAACCGTTCGGCTGTTGTCCTCCACACCATCCTCGATTCTACGCAGAAGCACGCGGGTTCCCTCTTTTGCGATCTCACTCATGCTTCGCTCAACGGTCGTCAGCTTCATGCTATTGTAACCGGACATATCCCAGTTGTCAAAACCGATCAGCGAGACGTCCTCGGGTACTCTGAGTCCCTCCTCTGCGATCGCCTCCCGCGCACCGAATGCCATCTCATCGTTAAAGCACAGAAGCGCGGTCGGATGATACTCGAGAAGAAGTTTTGCGCCCTGGTATCCGCTCGCATATCGGTAAGTTCCGCTGACGGTCGGGATTGCTGACGGGTCAAGACCATGCCTTTTCGCTGAGTTCTGCCATCCGATATGGCGCAGTTTCGTGGAGTCGAGATTGGGGGCACCTTCAATCACACAGATATTTCGATGACCGTTCTCAATCAGATAATCCATCGCAGTCTCCATCGCCTTCGTCTCATCGGTCGTCACATTCGGAGCGTCGACGTCCACCTGTCGACAGATCACAACCATCGGAATCTTTTTCTCAAGAACCTCATCCATGAAAACGCGATCTCCCGTTCTCTGGCTCAAAACAATGATTCCATCGTAATAGCTCGGGTTGAGCGTTCCCGGTTCGTGCATATCGATACCTTTGACGACGATGTTGTACTTGCTTCCGACAATGCTGTAAACTCCCGTCAGAACGTCGTGAAGTACAAACGGCGATGTCATCTTACTGATCGTCGAAAAATACAGCCCGATCACATAGGATCTGGAAAGTTTTAAATGGATAGCTGCCTGATTCGGAACATATCCCATCTCCTTGGCAATCTTCAGAATTCTCTTCCTTCGCTCTCCATTTTCACTTCCAATTCCATTTAATGCTCTCGAAACCGTGGAATAAGAAACTCCAGCCTTCTGTGCAATATCTTTAATTGTTACCCCCATGTCTGTTCCTCCGTCTCACTATGGCAATCCCCGGTGATCCGCTTCACTCTCTCTTCAGATTCAATTCAAGACCGCTCCCATTGATCTCGATCTGAACACAATCAAAGCGTTTCCCCTGTCTTTGCCATCCTGCCTTTATCGGTTTGAGAGAAGCCCATCTCAAAATCCATCCCTCTCACCTTTTCCTGTTGTCTGGCAGTGTCCTCAGACTCTTCTAGTCACTCAGCTTGTCAATGTTTCTCAGTGTGAATGCTTCTCCATCCTGACCTTCGATGTTGACATCGCGCAGAACAAGCTCCTCGAGGTTGTCCGCAAAAATTCCCATCTTTGTGCACGGATCAATACCGTCAAGCATTGCCGGTACTCCTGCTGTCGGATTCTCATCATAGGTGATATGAACATGCTCCATGATCACACGGCGAATCTTTTTCTCCGGAAGACCGTAGAAGAATGCACCTGCGACGTGGCAGTTCTTTGCCTCAATGCGATGGAAGACAAGGGTGCGGATCTCCGGTGTGCGCTCATCAACCGGAAGTGCGTCTTTACAGCGAACATACTCTGTATGACCATCCGGATCACAGTAATAGAAACAGTTTATCACAAACGGAGTCATCACCTGATCCATCTGGATGTTGTCAAACAGAATTCCGTCGATGACCGCATCCTTACCGCGTCCTCGTCTCGTCTTGATTCGAAGACCGCGATCGGTGTTGATAAAGAGGCAGTTCTGAACCGTCAGGTTCTGCACACCTCCCGCCATCTCACTTCCGATCGTCACAGAGCCGTGACCATCACGCATACAGCACTGGCGGATTGTGAGATTCTCACACGGGCGCTTGTACTTTGCTCCCATATAGATCTTTCCGGATTTGACTGCGATACAGTCATCTCCAAGGGAAAAATACACACCCACGATCTCCACATTTTTACAGGACTCCGGATCAAGACCGTCCGTGTTCGGAGAATTCTTCGGATTGAGCACAGTCAGGTCTATGAAACGAAGGTTGTCGGAAAAATACGGGTGGATGTTCCAGCTCGGGCTGTTCTGCACCTGAATACCTGCGACTACCACATCCTCACAGTGGTTGAGGAAAATCATTCTCGGACGGAATGCGATTCGCTTCACCTTTGCCTGATACCACCAGTTGTCCTCATCAAAGCTTGCATTTCCGTCAATGATTCCCTTTCCGTAGATCACGACATGCTTCACATTGATACCGGTGATGATGCCGGAAAACATCGGAAGCGGATTACCCTCCCACGTTCCGAGGTTGTACTCCTCCTTCTCATCCCAGCTCTGAATCAGACCCGGATAGATCGGGAATTTGTTGCGGTCCGTCTCCGCAGAGAGCACAGCTCCCTCGGCAAGTTCGAGATTCAGGTTGTCCTTTAAGAACAGGCTTGTCACCTTATACGTTCCTGCCGGAATCAACACACGACCCTTTTTCGGGCATGCCATAATCGCAGACTGGATAAAGAGCGTATCATCAGAAACGCCATCTCCCTTCGCACCGAACTCGCGCACGTTGAGCGTCACAAACTCCTCGTCCGTCGTCACAAGCGCAAATGCCTGCTCCTCTCCTGCCTTTACGCAGATTTCATATTTTGTGGAAGGTTCCAGACCATAGATTCCGGTGACCACCCGATCGGTCTTCTTGTAGAGCCGATCATTGACATAAATCTCATACTCCCTCTTTGTGTGGAAGATTCCCTCGTCCTCAATCTCAATCGTAATGGATCTCGCATTCTGAAAAATACTACTTACTTTCTTTAACATTTTAGCACTTCCTCCCAAGTTTTCCAGATCTATTTTTTCTTCACTCTCTAACAGCAATTCAATTATAGTAGCTCCTAATTTAACAACAAAAGGGGACTCCCTATGCGAGAATCCCCTTATCAGGCTTGTGATGGTTCTAAATTCTAAATGAATCTAATGATTTAGCCCTTAACGCCACCGGCAGAAATACCATCGATGAACGAGTTCTGTGAACAGAAGAACACGATCAGAGACGGGATAATCGTGATCAGGGACATCGCAAGAATACGGTTCCACTGGAATCCGACATCACCATCCATAGACATACGCAGATAGATGGAATGCGTATACTTCTTCATGTCTGCAATATAGATCAACGGACCCTGGAAGTCGTTGGAAGTCCACATGAACTGGAACAGTGCACAAGATACCAGTGACGGCTTCAGCATCGGAACAATGACATACCACAGAGTCTTGATGGAGTTACATCCATCAATCTTTGCTGCCTCTTCCAGCTCCTTCGGAATACCTCTGAGGAACTGAACCAGCATGAATACAAAGTAGGTATCTACTGCAAACAGAGACGGAATCGTCAACGGCAGATAGGAATCTACCCAGCCCCACTTGTTGTACATGATGTACTGCGGAGCGTTCAAAACAACCTGTGGCAGGAACAGCGTGGAGATCATCAGGGAGAAGAAAATGCTCTTTCCCTTGAAGTTAAAACGTGCAAATCCGTATGCCGTCAGGGTTGCGGAAAGCAGGGTGAAAACTACTTTCGGAACTACGATCTTGTACGTGTTGATCATGGACTTGATCAGGTCGATCTTACCGCCGTAGCTCTTAAATGCATCTTTATAACCATCGAATACCGGATTCTTCGGCCAGAACCATGCGCTGGTGAAGATCTCCGAGTTTGTCTTAAATGTAGCGCCTACCATCCAGATCAGGGGATAGACCATGATGAAACCAACTGCAACAAGAAGAATATAGCGCAGTACTGTACTTACCTTAGCCTTCTGCTCTCTTGTCATAATTTTCTACCTCCCGTCCTCATCCGAATAGTAAACCCATTTCTTCTGGCTGATAAATGCAACTGCAGTCAGCGTCATAACAATGATGAACAGAATCCATGCCTGAGCACTTGCCATACCCATCTTGTGACGAAGGAATGCGTTGTTGTAAATCAGCAGGGAAATCAGGGTGGTTGCTCCGTTCGGTCCGCCCTTTGTTACCAGGTACGGAGAGTTGAACTCCTGGAATGCCTGACACAGCTGGGTGATCAGGTTGTAGAAGATTACCGGTGTGATAATCGGAACCGTGATCTTGAAGAACTGCGTCCATTTTCCTGCTCCGTCAATCGAAGCTGCCTCGTAGAGATCCTGAGATACTCCCTTGAGGGCTGCCAGGAAAATAACCATTGCGGAACCAAACTGCCATACACGAAGCAGGATGATTACGAGCAGTGCAGAGTTTGCACCTGCCATCCAGTTGATCTTTGCCACTCCGAAGAAACCGAGAACGGTGTTGATCAGACCGTCTGTGTTGAAGATTGCTCTCCACAGAATTGCGATTGCAATGGAACCGCCCAGGATAGACGGAATGTAGTATGCGGTACGGAAAAAGTTTACACCCTTCAGTTTGAAGTTCAGGATGTAGGCGATGAACAGCGCGAAGATCAGCTTCAGCGGTACATCGAAAATTGCATATTTAAAAGTTACGGCGAATGCTCGAATGATGTCGCTATCGGTAAAGATCTTCTGATAGTTCATCAGTCCAGTCTTTGTGATGCCGGTAAACAGATCATAGTTTGTGAAGCTGTAATACAGCGAAGATGCGAACGGATATACCTTAAAGACAAGGAATCCGATCAACCACGGCACTATGAATAAGAAACCTGCATTCTCAGTCAACGTCTTGCTGAAACTGCTTTTGTTCTGCATACGGTTACCTCCCGCTCATGGTAAATTTGTGTTTCTACTCTGCCAGCCATGCATATTTTTCCGGTAAAATAGCCCCTTCTCTTCCAGCCATTTTCACCACATATGCCAGACGGCTTCTCATCGACTCCTCCGGAAATTCGTTCTCAATGCCGACTTCCTTGCAGACTCGTCTGATTCGTTGCAGTTGCCCCTTTAAGATGTCGCAGAGGGCCTTATAATGCTCAAAAATTTCTTCCGACATTGCATCGATTGTCTCTGCAAGCAGAACCAACTGGTCTAAATCCAGATCCCCGAGACCCTGAAACCACTTCACAATCTCCGCATAATTTGCCTTATCTTTTACGGCTTCTCTTACATCCATTCCTAAATTCCTTCTGCCACCCGTTTCCGGGTCCTTTCCTTATGAAAGCCACCAAATCAATTTTGGGATCTCATTGGTGGCCTCCTCCGTGTTGTTGCTTTTTAATATGATTATGTCGTTAAGCCTATTCGCTTCCCGTCAGATTCTTTCGATTCTCTTAGTTTCCAAGAACCTCGTTTACACCATCAGCCAGCTGTTTTGCTGCTGCTGCGCTGTCGATATCGCCTGCGCTCAGCTTGCTGAATACTTTGTAGTAAACGCCATCCGGGTTAGCCTTCAGATCGTTGTGCTCGAACTTCGGATCAAGAGCAAACTTGTTGTGTGCCATAACAGCTGCGTTTGCTGCCTTAACCAGCTCATTTCCAAGACCCTTCTCATCAAGAACCTCCAGAGCCTCTGCGGAACACGGAATTCCTCTCTCAGTACCGATGATCTCGATACCCTCCGGATCGTTCAGCATGTAGTTCATCAGAGCTGCTGCTGCTTCCGGATGCTCAGATTTTGCAGAGATTGCAAATGCCATGGAGATCTTGGTGAATCCGCCATCGTAATCACCGAACTTAACAAAATCACCCTGTACGAATTCCTGATTCGGCTTGTCGGTAGACTCAACAATTGCCTTCTGGAACTTACTTGCGGAAGAATCCCACTCGTAGATACCAGCGTATACGCCGTTAATCCATTTTGCGTTCTTATCCAGGGAGTCAGCCATATCACCAGCGATCGTAGCGATCGTCGGGATAACGTGATTCTCCTCGAGCTTGGTGATGAAATCCATACCTTCCTGAATCTCTTCCTCGGTGTACTGAAGCTCGCCGTTCTCTACCCAGTTCTTACCATATACAGACTCCAGATAGTAAACAAGGAAGATTGCACGGTCATACTCACCAAGTGCTAACGGATAGTAATCTTCGTTGTAAGCCTTGAACTTTGCTCCTGCCTCAAGCAGAGAAGCCTCATCGGTCGGGATGTCGCATCCAACCTCATCAAAAGTGGTCTTGTTCCAGTAGAACAGACGACCGGTCATTGCGATCGGAACTGCCATCAGCTTTCCGTCAACGGTACACTGTGCAAGTGCATCCTCCGGGAACTGAGACAGATCAATGATGTCTGCGTACTGATTCAAATCTGCGAAGTTCGTTCCGTTGTTGGAGTAGGAATCAATCCAGTTCCAGTTGATCTGCATCAGATCTGCGGAGTTGCCACCCAGAATGTTTAAGGACTGCTTCTCCTCCCAACCGGACCATGCGCCGTACTCCGGGCTTACGGTTACGCTCGGGTACTTGGTCTGGAAAGCCTCGATTGCCTTCTCAGTTGCCTCATGTCTGGAATCTCCACCCCACCAGGAAAAGGTGATGTCGCCGGAAATATCCCCAGAATTTCCGCCTTCTGCGCTACCGTTCTCACCAGCTGCCTTTGTGTCGGCTGCTGCGGTTGTCTCGGTGCTACTGCTTCCACCGCATCCTACCAGGGAAATTGCGGTAACGGAGGCCATTGCCAGTGCTGCTGCTCTCTTCATGTTTTTCATAAGAAACTTCTCCCTTTCTTTTATTTGCCAACCCCGCAAATCTCTTTTTTCTGTCACGGTTCCTCTTGTATGCAAAGGTTTGCAAGATTTGGCTAAAAATTAATGCATTCCTGATTTTGTAAGCAGTTACATTTTTGCTTCTCGAAAATCGTTCCTGCACCTCTCTTGTGATGTTTTAATAATATCACACTTAAACTTATCCGTCAATTAGCTATTGTGCCTAGTTTGCTGTTTTTATTTTGTGCATCATACACAATTTCTTTTCTGTCTGATTTATGTTAAGATGATAGTAATTGCAAACGTTTTCACGCTTTTGCCAAATAATTCTTTTTAATAGAATCTTTCCTTGTAATTTTTTTGTCATAATCCTTCTTTTTGTTCCTATTCACGGATTTCCGACTGAAAAAAGTGCTTGCATTTGTATCATCCTATAATAGAGGAAACTTCTGCGAACGGAAAGAGCGAAAATGGATCACCTGATTCCATTAAAGTAATTAACGTAATTGAAATTTAAAAATGTAAGGCAATCGCTAAATACCAAACAACGGCGAAATGCTCAGCAACAGCTAAAAAACAATCACACAATCATGTTAAGGAATCAAAAGAAAAATATATAAAAAGAAGAAAAAGAAAGGAACCCACTATCATTATGAAAATTCTTGACCGCTACATCGATCAGCTTCTGGAAAAAAGCAGTCCGACCCGTCCGATCTGGAACATTGAAAAGATCCGTCAGGGTGCAAAGCCTTCCTGGAACTACATGGACGGCTGTATGATCAAGGCCATTCTCGAGCTCTACCACATCACGGAGAAGCAGGAATACCTTGACTTTGCAGATCACTTCATTGACTATTTCGTCGAGGAGGACGGTTCGATCCACTCCTACCATCCGGAGGAGCACAACCTCGACAACGTAAACGCTGGAAAGACGCTCTTTGATCTCTATAATCTGACTGGCAAGAAGAAGTATCGTCGCGCGATTGACACCGTGTACAGCCAGCTCAAAACTCAGCCCCGCACTTCCACCGGCAATTTCTGGCACAAGAAGATTTACCCGAACCAGATCTGGCTCGATGGACTCTACATGGCACAGCCGTTCTACATGCAGTATGAGATCATTTACAATAACGGTGCAAATTGCAAGGACAGCTACCAGCAGTTCCTCAATGTGTACAATCTGATGAGAGATTTGAGAAATGGACTCTACTACCACGCTTACGATGATTCGAGAGAATCCTTCTGGTGCGATAAAGTGACCGGACTGTCTGATAACTTCTGGTTACGCGCACTTGGCTGGTATGCAATGGCTCTGATCGATACGATGGAAGTGATGCCGGAGGAGACACTCGGAGCTGAGAAGAAAGAGATGAATCGCATCTATAAAGAGCTTATCGACGCTATGCTCCCGTATCAGGATGAAAAGACCGGCATGTGGTATCAGGTTGTAAACCGCGGTGGCATCCGCCCGAACTACCTTGAGACCTCCGGTTCTGCAATCTTTGCATACGCGATCATGAAGAGTGTACGTCTCGGCTTCCTCGATGAATCCTATTTCGCATATGGAAAGAAGGCATTTGACGGAATCTGTGAGACGTATCTGTCCGAAGAAAATGGCGAACTCCAGCTTGGCGGAATCTGCCTTGTTGCAGGTCTTGGAAATAAGGAGATGCGCGAGGGGACATTTGATTACTATATGCGCGAGCCGATCGTAAAGAATGAGGCGAAGGGTGTCGCTCCGCTGATTCTGGCGTATATTGAGTTGATGTTCCATGAGAAGAAAAGCGAGAATGCGTAAGCGCTAGCTTATTTTTCGCAAGTGGATAAACAAGCCACAGAAATCCATCATATACATCATCCATAAATAAATAAAAACAATACATAAAATTAATCACAAACACATACAGCTCCGAGATCGGGAAAATTCCTGCAAACACGGGTTTGCAAAACTTTCCCGATCTCGGAGCCTGTTTTCTACCTAAGCATTATAAAAAAGCGTATCTATCATAATCAAAAAATCCTCTACTTCCACTCCTCTGCCAATTCAAAAAACGCCTGCATTTCCCGCGTCACCCACTTATCCCGGTGATAAAAAATCTGTCTCCATGTCTGCATATGAAAATTGCGCACCTTCAGCTCTGTGAGCATATGAGTTTCCAATTCTTTTCGGATTGTAAATTCTGGCAAAAACGAAATTCCCATATTTTTGAGAAGCATCCGGATGATAAATTCTGTATTTCCGATCTCCAAAAACGGACGGATGGAGCGCTCTGTCGCCACAAGATACTGTTCTAAGATATGGCGGTAACTCGCATCTTTCTCCGTCAGAAGGAATGGAAATTCGAGCACTTCATCGAGCGCAAGTTCCCGATTTTCCTTTGCAAGCTCATGATCCGGAGAGGCGACAAAGATGTTTCTCTCGGGAATCTCAAGAATTTTGTGCCAGCGATGATCATAGATTCGCCGGTCAAGGAGATAGACCAGATCAATCTTGTTTTCATTCATACGTTCAAGAAGTTCATCCGGAGACTCGGTGACAATGCTGATCTCTACCTGTGGATAAAGGCGATGATATTCCGCCAGAAGTTCCGGAAAAATCGACGCACAGATTGATTCGATCGTTCCAAGGCAGAGCTGTCCGTTTAGATCATTTTTCTCCGTCAATGCTTCGCGCGCCTGATCAATACTTCGCATAATCTCCAGTGCATGACGATAAAAAATCCTCCCCTGTTCAGTCAGCGAAATCTTTTTCCCGATTCGATCAAACAAGATCACCCCCAATTCTTTTTCAAGCTGTTTGATCTGAATTGTGACCGCTGCCTGAGAATATCCCAACTGCTTCGACGCTTTTGAAAAACTCTGTTGCTGTGCAATCTGCAAAAATGTGTTGATCTCCCGAAATTCCATGTATTCTCCTTATTCCCCACTCTTGTTCTTAAGCATCCCTCTTCCGGATTTTTCCCTTGCGGTTTGCCCGATAACTTGCTATGATCATAGCTGACCCTATTTTTACGCAAACCTCTTTTCAGCGAGAGATTTATCATTAAATTATTTTTAATGATGCGTTAAAATCTTTAAATTTTACATTTGTACTCCTTTATGTTACGATATTTTTATCAATAAGGCAAGCCGTAAGATAAAACAATAAGTAATTTTACACAAAGGGGGATACCAGGATGGACAGATCAGACCCGCGTTATCACGCATACGTCCAGATCCTGAAAGAGGAACTGATTCCGGCAATGGGTTGCACCGAACCGATTGCCCTGGCTTATGCAGGTGCTGTTGCCCGCCGTACACTCGGCGAACTTCCTGATCGCGTGACCGTTCAGGCAAGCGGAAGCATCATCAAAAATGTAAAATCGGTCATTGTTCCGAATACCGATCATCTGAAAGGAATCGATGCCGCGGTTTCCGCCGGAATTGTTGCCGGTGATCCGGACAAAAAGCTCGAGGTCATCGCAAGTGTGACTCCTGAGCAGATTCAGGCGATGAAGCAGTTTATGGACGAGGTTCCGATTGAGATCGAGCATATCGACAAGGGATGTACCTTTGACATCGTTGTGATCGTACATCACAAAGACGAATATGCAAAAGTCCGGATTGCAAACTATCACACAAACATTGTTCTGATTGAGAAAAATGGAGAAATTCTTGAACAGGCAAAGGTTTCCGGTGACAGTGAGGATGGTCTCACTGACCGCAACCTACTCGACATGGAGCATATCTGGGATTTCGCAATGACGGTCGAGATCGACGAGGTAAAGGCTCTGCTTGACCAGCAGATTTCCTGCAACATGACAATTGCAGATGAGGGTTTGAAAAATGATTACGGCGCAAACATCGGTAAAGTTCTCCTGGCGATGGACGGCGACAATGTACGCGTCAAGGCAAAGGCAATGGCTGCCGCAGGTTCCGACGCGCGAATGAATGGCTGTGAACTTCCGGTTGTGATCAACTCGGGAAGCGGAAATCAGGGCATCACAACCTCCGTTCCTGTCATCATCTATGCGAGAGAGCTTCATGCCAGTGAAGAAAAACTTTACCGTGCACTCACACTCGCAAACCTGACCACGATCCATGTCAAGACACCGATTGGGCGACTTTCCGCATACTGTGGAGCCGTTGGAGCCGGTGCAGGCGCGGGCGCAGGAATTGCTTATCTTTGTGGTGGGGGCTACAAAGAAGTGATTCACACAGTTGTCAACGCTCTTGCGATTGTATCAGGCATTGTCTGTGACGGTGCGAAGGCATCCTGTGCCGCAAAGATTGCTTCCGCAGTCGACGCAGGAATTCTCGGCTACAACATGTACATCCGCGGTCAACAATTCTACGGCGGTGATGGCATCGTATCAAATGGGGTTGAAAACACGCTGAAAAACATTGGTCGTCTCGGAAAGGAGGGCATGAAGGAGACGAACGACGAAATTATTAAAATTATGATTGGAGAATAGGTATGAAAAAGATTACAGGCAGTTTGCCATTTAAGCTTCTTCTTGGGGTTATCCTCGGCATCATCGCAGGTCAGGTTGCGGGGGAAGGTCTGATGAACATCGTTGTGACCTTCAAGTATATCCTGAATCAGGTCATCGTCTTCTGCGTTCCGCTCATCATCATCGGCTTTATCGCACCATCGATCACCCGACTCGGAAATAATGCTTCCAAGATGCTCGGCGTTGCAGTCACGATCGCGTATGTGTCCTCACTCGGCGCGGCACTCTTTTCCATGTTTGCCGGCTATGGACTGATTCCTCATCTGTCCATCGTTGCAGATGTTGAGGGTCTGAAAGAGCTTCCGGACATCGTCTTCAAGCTCGATATTCCGCAAATCATGTCCGTTATGAGTGCCCTCGTCTTCTCTATGCTCCTCGGTATCGCTGCGACCTGGACAAAGGCAAAAGTCATCACCGAAGTGCTTGAGGAGTTCCAGAAAGTCGTTCTTGAGATTGTTACCCGTGTTGTCATTCCGATCCTGCCGATCTTTATCGCACTGACCTTCTGTGCACTCTCCTACGAGGGAACGATCACAAAACAGCTTCCGGTCTTCCTTCAGGTTGTCATCATCGTTATGATCGGTCATTATATCTGGCTCGCCCTGTTGTACGCAATCGGCGGTGCTTACTCCGGAAAGAACCCGATGAGTGTTCTCGGAAACTACGGTCCGGCTTACATCACAGCAGTCGGCACGATGTCTTCCGCTGCTACCCTGGCTGTCGCTCTGCGCTGTGCAAAAAAATCTGAGCCGGCTCTGCGCGATGATATGGTAGATTTCGGTATCCCGTTATTTGCAAACATTCACCTTTGCGGTTCCGTTCTGACTGAGGTCTTCTTCGTCATGACCGTTTCCAAGATTCTCTACGGAACTCTTCCGTCCCTCGGAACAATGATCCTCTTCTGTGCCCTGCTCGGCGTCTTTGCAATCGGCGCACCGGGTGTTCCAGGTGGTACGGTTATGGCTTCTCTCGGTCTGATCACCGGCGTTCTCGGTTTCGATGAGACCGGTACCGCTCTGATGCTGACGATCTTCGCGCTTCAGGACAGCTTTGGTACTGCCTGCAACGTAACCGGAGACGGTGCCCTCACAATGATCCTGACCGGATTTGCAGAGCGCCACGGCATCAAGAAACAGAAAATTGAGAGTGGTTTGTAAAGTGACTTATAAATAAATGACTTACCACGTCTGAAGTCTCCGTTGCCTACGCCATCAGGCGTGGTTTCCGAAAGACTACGATAAGTGGCTTATGGCTATTCACAAAGCCCTATCCCAGTGGGATTACTTTTAAGCGACAGTTTGACGAAAAGCGCATTCTTTTCGTCGCTGTCGCTTTTCTTTTGGATAGGCCATAAAAAAGTATGATAGGAAATTGTGTCCTGTCATTATCATACAAAAAAACAGGTGGCGCCACCTGATCGTTTGATTAGACGATCTTGTGACACCACCTGTTTGCATATTTCTCACATCTCGTTACGCTCAGTCATCTAACAAAAACTCACTCAGAACCACATTGCTGACATCGATACCAAGATCACTCAGTCGCACCGAGGTGCCATCAAATACAATCAATCCCTGATCTTTGAGTTTCTGCATCACCTTTCCGTAGACATTCCACATATTGAGTCCAAATTTCTCATAGAAATCGCTTCCTGAGACTCCGCGCATCATTCGAAGTCCAAGGAACATAAATTCCTCAATCTGCTCTTTCCTTGAGAGTTCCTGAATCTCCTGTGCAGCTATCCCCGGCTCTCTCAAATTCATCGACAGATACTCTTTCAGATCTGTCGTGTTGTGGTAACGATAACCAAACGTGTATGAGGAAGCTCCGAGTCCGAGACCAAGGTACTCGACTCCGGTCCAGTAACCGATATTATGTCTGCACTCAAAGCCCGGCTTTGCGTAATTGGAGATCTCATAGCGACGATAGCCCTGAAGTGCCATCAGCTCTTTCGTCAGATGATACATCTCGCGGTCAGTCTCCTCATCTGGAAGATCCGGAAGCGGGGTTGCATTGAGTTTCGGCCATGCACGGCGGTTGAGCCCTGCCTGACCATTTAAAATCTCACTGCCGTCAACAGCGGCTTTTTCGGACTCCGGAGAATCCGGGATCTGGATGTTGACACTCTTGCAGTCTGCAAGATGTCTTCCGCCCTCCTCATCGCCGTAACGCTCATAGAACGGAGTTCCCTCCTCAATAATCAGGCTGTATGCGGAGATGTGCTCCGGCTTGAGCATCATGACCTTCTTGAGCGTGCTCTTCCAGGAATGGAGATCCTGTCCCGGAAGCGCGGACATCAGGTCGATATTGATGTTCTTAAAACCTGCCTGTCTCGCGCGCTGATAGCTCTTTAAAAACTCATCGTAGGAGTGAATTCGTCCCAAATACTTTAACTCTTCGTCGTCCGCCGATTGCAGACCGATGCTCAAGCGATTGATTCCGCTCTGACGATAGATCTCCAACTTCTCCATCGTGAGCGTTCCGGGATTCGCCTCGATCGTCACCTCCGCAAACGGAGAGACATCAAAGCAGGAGTGAATCACCGCAAACAGCTCCTCGATCAGCTCCGATGGAAGAATCGAAGGGGTTCCTCCACCAACAAAGATCGTATCCACCTGATAATCGGCAAAACTTCCACTCTGCCCGTAAATCTCTTCAATCAGCTTTTCAATATATCCCCGATAACTGCGCTCCGGTGCCGAAAACGACAAGAAATCGCAGTAGGCACATTTGCGGATACAGAACGGGATATGAATATATAGTTCCAGTTTTTTCTTTTTGTTAATTCCGTTGTTACCCTTATTTTCCATACTCTCTTATTTCCAGACACCTTAAGCAAAACACGATCCACACTACCCTTCAAATCAACGCTCACGAAGACCTGGCGCTTTGCACCCACGCGAAGCGTATTTATTCGCTCTACTCGTTGTCCAGCTTCAGCACACTCATAAACGCCTTCTGCGGAATCTCTACATTTCCGACCTGGCGCATGCGCTTCTTTCCTTCCTTCTGCTTCTCAAGCAGTTTCTTCTTTCGGCTGATATCGCCACCGTAACACTTTGCAAGCACATCCTTACGCATTGCCTTGACCGTCTCACGCGCAATGATTTTGCCACCGACTGCCGCCTGAATCGGGATCTCAAACAGATGGCGCGGAATCTCATCCTTAAGCTTCTCACACATCTTGCGTCCGCGCTCGTAGGCAGAGCCAGAAAAGACGATGAAGGACAGAGCATCGACCTCTTCCTTGTTGATCAGGATATCAAGTTTCACAAGCTCGGACTGCTCATATCCCTTGAGCTCGTAGTCGAATGACGCATAACCGCGGGAGCGGGATTTGAGTGCATCAAAGAAATCATAGATGATCTCATTGAGCGGAAGATCATACTTGAGGAGTGCGCGTCCGCCTTCAATGTACTCGGTATCCTTGTAGATACCACGGCGTTCCTGACAAAGTGTCATGATCGCACCGACAAACTCCGTCGTCACCATGATCTCTGCACTCACAACCGGCTCTTCCATGTACTCGATCTCAGACGGGTCCGGCATATTCGACGGGTTCGTCAAGTCAATGATATCGCCGTTTTTCTTGTGTATCCGGTACACAACGCTCGGCGCCGTCGTCACAAGATCGAGGTTGTACTCGCGCTCAAGACGTTCCTGAATGATCTCAAGGTGCAAAAGCCCGAGGAAACCACAGCGGAAGCCGAAGCCAAGTGCGATCGAGGTCTCCGGCTCAAAGAACAGCGAAGCATCATTGAGCTGAAGTTTCTCGAGGGCATCACGCAGATCGTTATAGCGCGCACCATCCGCCGGATAGAGACCACAGTAAACCATCGGCGTTACTTTCTTGTAACCCGGAAGCGGGCTCTCACACGGTCTGTCGGCATCCGTGATCGTATCTCCGACTCTCGTATCCTTCACATTCTTGATGCTCGCGGTGATATATCCTACCATTCCGGCGGAGAGCTCCTCACACGGGATAAACTGACCTGCGCCGAAGTATCCAACCTCTACAACCTCTTCCTCTGCTCCGGTTGCCATCATGCGGATCTTCGTTCCCTTCTTTACGGAACCCTCGCGGACACGGCAGAAAATGATAACGCCCTTGTAAGAATCGTACAGGGAGTCAAAGATCAGCGCCTGAAGCGGAGCCTGCGGATCGCCGTTCGGAGCCGGAATCTTGTGAACGATCGCCTCAAGCACATCCTCGACATTGAGACCGGTCTTTGCGGAAATGCGCGGTGCATCGTGCGCCTCAAGACCAATCACATCTTCAATCTCATTTGCGACCCAGTCTGGGCGCGCACTCGGAAGATCGACCTTGTTGATAACCGGGAAGACTTCCAGATCATGATCAAGCGCTAAGTATACGTTTGCAAGCGTCTGCGCCTCGATTCCCTGTGCTGCATCGACAACAAGGATCGCTCCGTCGCAAGCTGCAAGGCTTCTCGATACCTCGTAGTTAAAGTCAACGTGTCCCGGTGTGTCAATCAGGTTAAAAATATACTCCTCGCCATCCTTCGCACGGTAGACGGTGCGCACCGCCTGAGACTTGATTGTGATTCCTCTCTCTCTCTCAAGATCCATATTGTCAAGAACCTGTGACTGCATCTCTCTGCTCGTCAGAAGACCGGTCATCTCGATGATGCGGTCTGCAAGCGTAGATTTGCCATGGTCAATATGTGCGATAATACAGAAATTGCGGATCTTACTCTGGTCCATTACTGCCATAAAAAATATTCCTCTCTCTCGTACTGCCTGTGCCCCATTCCATAAGATAAATGGGAGTTCACTCTAAACTCAGAAGGGGATTGTTTCCCCTCCCGAAAAATTTTATAATACCCTATCTATAAATAGGTGAGACATCCACTCTGAGTTATAATCATAGCATTTTTTCATTTTCCTTGCAACACCATATCCAAAACTTCCGCCAGCACACCCATCGCATTCACAGCTTCCTCCCCGGTGTTTGTCTGCGCGCCGACCTCGATCAGCGCTGAACGCGGTCTCACATGAAGGTTGTAGCGCAGGCTCTTTAGATAGATCTTTCGGGCAAATCCCGGTGCCCTCTGTGCACAGGCAAGCTGAAGCTGAAAACTGAAGGCGAGGTTCTCTTTCAAATATGGGTTTGGCAGATAGGAAATCGGACCGTCCTGAGTCTGGCTCATCCCCTGAAAAAACATGATGTTTGCCGTCGGTTTCCCGTCAATCTCACTGACAAGACGGACGCTCTCACCGACCCCGTCGCGGTGCACATCGAGAACAACCTGAATCGTCGGATTTTCCTCAAGAATCCGCGTGATTCCATCGAGCGCGTAGGTATAGGCACGACTGCGATCAAGGCTTCCACCCTCCATATCATACGGTGTCGTGTCGTGAATTACATTCCACCCCCGCTCCCGCAAACGTCCAGCAAGGATCTCCCCGATCGCCGTCACCCGCGCAGATGGGTTTCCAGGACCGAAATCCCGATACGTCTCCTGCGAATGCGTGTGATAGATCAGAATCTGTGGAACTGAACTGTCCTGCTGTAACGTCAGGTCCGTGTCGAGAAATGTATTCACATTCATCAGCTCCGCCCTCGCAACCGTCGACGAATGAACGATGTAAAAATTCTTCATCATCGTCTCATAGTCCGCAAACACCTCCCTCGCAGACTCGACTCTCTGCTCGCGCGCCGATGCCTCCTGCTCTGAGCTTTCCTGATCCAAGTTCTGTTGTTCCGTGGGCTCTTGATTCAGAGTTTCTTGAAGCGAAGGATTCTGATCTGAATTTACCCGCTTCGGTTCCGGCGCATACTCGCCTTCCACCCCGGTGTTTGTCTGCGCGCCATCTGCATTTATCGGATTATCCTCAGAAGACAAAAACAGGTATCCGTATGTATCATACGCATACCTGTATCTCTGATAAATTGCATAGGCGGGGTCATTTTCTCTCTGCCAAGGCATCACCTGCGCCGGTTTTGCGGTTGGAAAACGAAGCTGAATCAGTGCCAAAAAGAGGACGGATACCGCCTGTGCCAGCCATTCACTCAAAACGAACAATTTCCTTTTTTAAACGCTTCATAATCTTCTTCTCAAGTCTGGATATGTACGACTGCGAGATTCCCATCAGATCTGCGACCTCTTTCTGCGTCATCTCCATCCCTTCCGCGTTCTTGAGTCCGTAGCGGAGTTCCACAATTTTCTGCTCGCGCGGGCTGAGTTTCCCGACTGCAATTTTCAACAGCTCCTTCTCCGTCTCATCCTCAATTCCCCGATAAATCACATCTTCATCAGTTCCCAGAATGTCGGAGAGCAGAAGTTCATTTCCGTCCCAGTCGACATTGAGCGGTTCATCGATCGAAACTTCAAGACGCGTCTTGTTGTTGCGCCGTAAATACATCAGGATCTCATTTTCGATACAGCGGGATGCATAGGTCGCCAGCTTGATGTTCTTGTCGGGATTGAAGGTGTTGATCGCCTTGATCAGACCGATCGTTCCGATTGAAATCAGATCCTCGACGCCGACGCAGGTGTTGTCAAATTTTTTTGCGATATAGACGACAAGACGCAAATTGTGCTCGATCAGCTCTGCTCTTGCCTCCCGCTCCTCCTCCGTCCCGAGACGGGAAATCATCTCAGCCTCCTGCTTTGCATCGAGCGGGGCCGGGAGGATATCTGCTCCACCGATATAGTGAATCTCTCCCTGTCTCTGCCAGAGCATCGTTGTGAATGTTGGAACTGCCTTAAACTGAAATCGATTAGAAACTGCAACCTTTACTACCATTCTCATATCCTCCCTCTCTCATCCCGAAATATTTTTGAATTTCTTTCGCTTTCTCCATTCAACAGCATTTCGTATTCCCCACATGAGGAGAGCGGTTCTCGACTTAGAGCAATCCACGGATGAGAAATCCGGCAGATCAACTGTCCTCTCCTTCGCACCTCCATCTCATCCATCCGAATCCCGGGAAGCATTCCCTGACTTTGCCCGACACTGCAAAACGGGATGTAAATCACCCCCGCGACTTTCTCGCAAAATCCTCTGCATGCCCGTGCCGTGATGACATGAACCGGCTGGTTTCCGTAAGGCTCGCGCAGTCGATTTCCAGTGTCAAAAAGCGCCCGAATCGTCTTTTCCCTTCCCCGGTACTTTAATGTCACCTCATAGAACAGACGACTGTCGCCGATTAAATGAAAGACGGTTTTGCTCACAATGAAACTGAAGAGCGCAAGCCCTGCCCCTGCTCCCACAATCACTCCCGATCTCATTTGCTCAAAAGAAGATCCTCTAAACGATAACAGCGAGACTGTTCCTCCAGTCAGCAAGGCTCCTGCCAAAAGGGAGAAGAGCCGGCAGATCAAGATTCCTGTGCCCTGATAGCCAAACGCGATCAGTGTCATTCCCGTGCTCACAATCCCCAGCGTGATCCCTCGTTCAAGCCACGGCGGAATCCCTCTCACACAGACGGCAATGCACGCCCAGCACGCGCCAAATCCCGCAGATGCGGTTATCCGAAATACTTTTTTTAAATTCCATTCGCCTGACGGAATGCCACTCCTCGTCCCAATCTGCTCACACAGAAGAAGGACGATCAGATCCATGATCAGATTTAAGAGAAAAAACAAATCCAGATAAAGGATCATACCAGACACTCCTCTAAGGCTTTCGGAATGACTCTGATTATACGCATTTCCGGGAAAAATTTTTGTCAAACAGAGGACAGAAAACTCCTTTTTTGCACGACAAAAAGAGACAGAAACCTCAATCTTTTGAGATTCCTGTCTCTTAATCTTCACATTCTAACACGCTTTGCGACTATTTTTGTCGATTCTTCCGATGTAATCACATTCTGCGATCAACACTTATCTCTTGTTCTTCTTTAAGAAATCCGGGATGTTGATCGGGTTATCATGGTTGATTGGACGATAAACCGGTCTGGCTGCGTTCTGCTGATTGCCCATTCCGATCTGCGGACCTGCACTCTGCGGATTACTAAAGCCGATCTGCGGACCCGCATTCTGGGTGGTTCCCATTCCAATCTGCGGACCAACGTTCTGAGCCGGTCTCGTTGCAGCGGTCTGCTGTGCTACGGTCTGAGCACCTGCATCTACCTTATTCTGTAAGAAAACCGGAATCGTATTGTGGCTTGCCTGTGCGGCTGCGGTTGCTCCAAGGCTGCTCATTGCACTGCTCACCGGAGTCGTCTTTGCAGAAGCGTCCAGTCCAGTTGCGATTACGGTGATCGTAGCCTCATCCTGTGCGTTCTCATCGTACATTGCACCAAAGATGATGTTTGCATCATCACCAGCCAGCTCCTGAACGTAGCTTGCTGCATCGTTTGCCTCGATCAGGCTGATATCGCCGGAAATATTGATGATAACGTGGCTTGCGCCCTCGATCGTGGTCTCGAGAAGCGGGCTTGCAACTGCCTGCTTAACAGCCTCGATTGCCTTGTCGTCGCCCTTTGCATGGCCGATACCGATGTGAGCGATGCCCTTGTCGGTCATAACGGTCTGTACATCTGCGAAATCCAGGTTGATCAGACCCGGAACATTGATCAGGTCGGTAATACCCTGTACGGCCTGCTGAAGAACCTCATCTGCCTTCTTCAGTGCATCCGGCATCGTGGTACGGCGATCTACGATCTCAAGCAGTTTGTCGTTCGGGATCACAATCAGAGTATCTACGCTTGCCTTCAGATTCTCAATACCAGCAAGTGCATTGTTCATGCGGGCTCTTGCCTCAAAACGGAACGGCTTGGTCACAACGCCAACCGTCAGAATTCCCATATCTTTTGCGATCTTTGCGATCACCGGAGCAGCTCCGGTACCAGTACCGCCACCCATTCCGCAGGTAACGAATACCATGTCTGCACCCTTAAGTGCCTGAGAGATCTCCTCAGAGCTCTCCTCTGCTGCCTTCTGTCCGATCTCCGGCTTTGCACCTGCTCCAAGACCCTTCGTCAGCTTCTCGCCAATCTGCATTGCGGTCGGAGCTTTACAGAACTGAAGAGCCTGCTTGTCCGTATTGATTCCGATAAATTCAACTCCTGCAATATTCTCATCCACCATGCGGTTCACGGCATTATTTCCAGCTCCGCCGACACCAACCACAATAATTCTGGCAGAATTCTCTGCTTCATTTATTTTAATCTCCAACAAGACTTTGTCCTCCTTAATCTCTCTCTAAAAGCTCCGTATTGTAACACTTTTGTAATATTTTTTTAAACTCGCCTATCTAATACTATATGTGATTTCTTTAAAAATATCAACCTCTAATTTGCAGAATTTATGTGAAAATTTTGTTGATTCTTCGTTTTTTCTTCCATACAATTCGACAGAACCCGACTTTCTTCGAGCAGACTTTCTTCAAATCCATCTCTGAATCGACAAACTCTGTCAGACCTGTCACTTATCCTCTTCCAACACTATTTCATGATTCGTACCTTCGATCCTTGAGGCTGCTTTATAGCTATCGGGTCACAAACTCACAAACTCATGCTGTCGCACTCATCTGCCTGCCAACCCAGACTTTGCTATGCTCTCGGCTTAAACGCGTACATCGCATTCAGATTTCCCTCATCATAGGTATCGAGATAGAGCGTTCCGCTAAGCCCCACAATCTGAGGCATAATGTCACTCAGTTCCGAAATCTTGCCGTTGAGATCATTATTCCCCCCGAGAACCACATCAATGTCCCCGATATGGAGGGTAGTGCTTCCATTCGTGGAAAAACGGATCTGGTCGCTCTCAATCTGGTAGATCGAGAGAACCTGCGTCAGATTCAGAATATCCGAAAAAATCTGGGCGCTCTCAACCGGAAGTTTCTCATAGAGCACGATATGACCGAACTTGAGTCCGGTGATCTCGGGAATACCGGGCAGTTTTTCGCTTGCACTCTCAACGATGATGCCATCCTTATCGAAATACATGTAACTGCTCATGTAGGAGACACAGCCCACCATGCTCTTCTCATAGACGATGATCTCGATCTGGGACATACTGCGAAAAATAATCTTGTAATCCTCCACAAACGGGATCTTCTTGTGAGGCTCAAACCGATCCTTCAAATAACAGATTCCGCTGTTTTTGCTCAGCGAATCCGGAAACAGCATCTCCACAATCTGATCCGAATCATATTTCTTGTTTCCCGTCACCGTAATGTCCGTGATCTTCACAGACAGAAGAAGAACGACCAGAAACAGCGCAGTGATCCCCACCGCGCCAAACCAGACTCTCTTTCTTCCAAATCCCTCTCTCATTTTCTGCCCGTTCCTCGATTCCTATGTTCTACAAACTTTTCCCAGCATAACTCTGCAATGAATTAGTAACATGGGGATTTTGCCAAATCCTTACTCCCGAAGCGCAATCTCCGCTCCAACTTGTGCGAGATCCCGGCTGATATCCTCATACCCTCGGCTGATGTGCTCATAACCCTCGACAAGCGTCTCTCCCTCTGCCGTAAGCCCTGCAACAACGAGAGCCGCACCTCCGCGCAGATCTTTTGCCTGAACACGCGCACCGTGAAGTGGACGCTGTCCCCGGACTCTCGCAAATCTGTTCTCTATTATAATAGATGCCCCCAATTTGCGCAATTCCTCCGCGCAAGAAAAACGCTTTTCAAACACAGTTTCCTGAATCCGCCCTTCCCCGCTCGCAGAGGCCAGCACCGCCATCATCACCGGCTGAAGATCCGTCGGAAATTCGGGGTAAGGTCCCGTCGAAAAATCACAGGCTCTTGCTCTTCCCTGCATTCTCGCCACAAGCCCCTCAGGCGAAACCGCAATCTCCATCCCCATTCTCTCCGCAAGTCTCAAGCTCTCCTCCATATGGAAAACCGGTGCTCCACACAGCCTCAATCTCCCTCCACTGCAAAGAAGGGCACCAAGATACGTTCCTGCAACAATCCGATCCCCATCGATCGCAAACGTCGTATCGTGAAGCGGAACTCCGCCCTCAATCAAAATACACGCTGTCCCTCCACCCGTGATCTTTGCTCCCATACTGCAAAGGAAATCACAGAGCATCTCAATCTCCGGCTCTCTCGCACCCCCGATGATCCGCGTCGCCCCAGGCACAGAGACAGATGCCAGAATCGCATTCTCTGTCGCCCCGACACTCGGATATGGGAAACGAATCGTCGCCGGATGGAGATGATTTGCAAAGACACCGATCTGCTCCCCCTCTGTGCGAACCTGAGCACCGAGCGCACGAAACGCATCGAGATGAAGATTGACCGGGCGATTTCCAAGGCAACATCCTCCCGGATGTCTGCTGACTGCAAGCCCAAATCTGCCAAGCAAAGGTCCGAGAAGCATGACGGAAGAGCGCATCTGTCCCGACATCGCACACGGCACCGGCACCGCTTCCGCATGGGTCGCATCAATCACCGCCGTATGCCCCTCAAGCGCACAACGACACCCCAAATACTCCAATATCCCCATCATACAGATCACATCCTGTATAATGGGGACATTTGTTATCACGGTGGTTCCGCGGTGAAGAAGCGCTCCCGCCATAATCGGAAGCACTCCATTTTTGGAACCCTGTATGTGGATTTCTCCATTCAGACCATGCCGTCCCTGGATACGAATGACAGACAATACAATCCCTCCCGATGCCTCCGTCTATATTCCTATCCTATGTAGATCAGTCTGAAAACGTTTTTCCTCCGGCACACAAATCTGCTGCCACCACTGTATCATACGGCATTTTCAGTTCAGAAAATGCCTACCCATGTACAATAACACAAATTTCACTTAATTAGTTACGCGCGCTCCAGTTTAATCTGATTCGAGACGCTGAGCACAAGCCCCATCTCAATCATCAGGAAGAGCACCGACGTACCTCCGTAACTGATAAACGGAAGCGTGATTCCGGTATTCGGGATCGTGTTCGTCACAACCGCAATGTTCAAGATCACCTGAATTGCAATGTGCGCCATCACACCGACCACGAGCATTGCGCCAAACAGATCCGGTGCATTGTTCGCAATCACCATACAGCGATAAATCATGAACATGAAAATCAGGATCACGGACACTGCCCCAAAAAGTCCAAGCTCCTCGCAGATGATCGAAAAAATCATATCATTCTGCGCCTCCGGCACAAAGCCGAGCTTCTGGATACTCTCTCCGAGTCCTTTTCCGAAAAGTCCTCCGGAACCGATCGCATAGAGTCCCTGAAGCACCTGATAACCGCCTTCCTGCGCATACTGGGTCGGATCAAGCCAGACATGGATACGCTTCATCTGATAGGCGTGCAGGATGTTCATTTTCTCCAGAAACGGCTCCCAGAACTGCGCGGTAAAGATCAGCGCAAAAGCTCCGACTCCACTGCACAGAAAGATCGCATAGCGCTTGCAGGCAACAAAGAGCATCACAACCGCAATTCCGAGAATAATCACTCCGGAACTCAAGTTGTTAAGACCTACGATCGCCGCAATCGGAAATGCCAGAAGCATCATCTGAATCATTCCCTTCCAGGTATTGAGCTTGTTGACATGTTTGACGACATAGGCCGCAAGAAAGACAATCAGAGCGACTTTCGCAAACTCGGTCGGCTGGAAACTGAACATTCCGACACCGAGCCAACGCTTCTTTCCGTTGATCTCTTTTCCGACAAAGGTTACCGCAACCATCAGCACATAGGAGAGCAGATAGCCGAGCATCGACAATTTCTGAAACCAGCGATAATCCATCTTGGAAATGATAATTGCTACAAGAAGACCTCCAACTGCAATCACAAACTGACGCTTCAGAAAGTATGTGGAATCCCCCTTCTGTGTCAACTGCGCAGTGTAAGAGCTGGCGCTGTAAATCATCACAAGACCGAACGCCATCAGAAAAATCACGCAGAACAACAGGCTGTAATCATAAAAACGCCTGACCTTCTTTTTCTTTGCCATGGGGGTCCTCCTAATTTCTTTGATGTGCTCTCAAAATTTTCCAGATCTTAAAGATTTCTCACACACTCCTTAAAGATCTCACCTCTCTGCTCGTAGTTGTCGAACATGCCCCAGCTTGCACATGCCGGTGAGAGAAGCACATTGTCGCCTGCGTTTGCGTAAGCGGCGCAGACACGGACAGCCTCCGGCATATCCTCCGCATACATGATCTCCGTAAATCCGTGCTTTCTCGCGCACTCTGCGATCTTGTCACGGGTCTGACCGATCAGCACGAGATACTTGACCTTGTTGCCGAATTCCTCAATCCACTCGTCATACTCGTTGTGCTTGTCGTATCCGCCCGCAATCAGAACCGTCGGTCCCGGCATTGCGCGGATTGCCTGAATTGCTGCATCCGGATTCGTTCCCTTGGAATCATTGTAGTAGCGCACGCCCGCACGCTCCAAGACGAACTCGATTCGATGCTCAACTGCCTTGAATGCCTTGACTGCCTTGCGAATCAAGTCCATCGGAACGCCGATGCGGATCGCCATTGCAACTGCTGCCATCACATTCTCATAATTGTGCTTTCCGAGAAGCTGAAGATCATGGACATTTACAATCTCCTCGATCTTTCCATCATGCGCATACATGATCAGATCTCCGTCGAGATACATGCCGGATTTGAGTTTCTGGGTACTCGAGAACCAGAATACGCTCGGCTTGCGGTCTTCCTTCTCGCCAAACTCTCTCAGAACCGGATCGTCGTAGTTGAGCACTACGCAGTCCTTCTCGGTCTGATTCTCGGTGATGCGCTCCTTCACAGCGATGTAATTTTCCATCGTTCCGTGACGATTCAGGTGGTCCGGCGTGATGTTTAAAATTGCGCTGACATTCGGATGGAAATCCATGATTGTCTCGAGCTGGAAGCTGGAAACCTCAGCAACCGTCACAGACTTCTCCGTCGTCTCAAGCGCTGTCTCGGTGTAAGGGATTCCGATGTTTCCAACCACAAAGACCTCATCAAAATACGTCTTCATAATCGCGCCGGTCAGTGCCGTCGTCGTCGTCTTTCCGTTCGTTCCGGTGATTGCAATCAGCTTGCCCTTTGACACATGATAAGCCAGCTGAATCTCACTCCAGATCGGAATCTTTGCGTCATCGAGAACCGGCACAAACGGTGCGTCAAGCGGGATACCCGGACTGATGATCGACAGCTCCACGCCGACAAGATCGGTGCGGGACAGCGGTCCAAGGACGATTGTCAGCTTGTCATCCTCCTCAAAATTTTCCCGAATCTTCTCCGGATCCAGTTTCTCATTTCCATCATAAAGCACAACCTCCCCGCCCATTTTCAGGAGAAGTTTTGCCGCAGAGATTCCACTTTTTCCACAACCTGCCACTAATACTTTCTGACTGCTCATGTACATTTCCTCCTAATTTCAAGTTGACATTCTAAGTTCTGTTCGTATTTCTTCGTTCGTATTTCTTCGTAATCTCGTCGACATTTCGACCTTACAGACCAAGATACGCTACGAGACAGAGAAGAGCCGTAACGGTGGAAAATACTGCCACCACTCTCGTCTCTGACCAACCGCACAGTTCAAAGTGATGATGAATCGGAGCCATCTTGAAAATTCGTTTTCCCTTCGTTGCCTTGAAGTAGCCGACCTGCATAATGACGGAGAGTACCTCCACCAGATAGATCAGACCGATGATCGGGATGAACAACGGCATCTGCATCATAAATGCACTCGAAGCCACAAATCCGCCGAGCGCGAGAGAACCGGTGTCTCCCATAAACACTTTTGCCGGATAGACGTTAAACAGAAGGAAACCGAGAAGACTTCCCACAACGGCACCGGTGATCGGGCTGATTCCGCTGTTCTCTCCGATCGCAATGATCGTCAGAAACGTCGCAACGAGGATTGTCACGCTCGTGCACAGTCCATCCTCTCCGTCCGTAAAGTTCACGCCGTTATCCGTTCCAAGGACAACAAAAAATACAAAGGGAATAAACAGAACTCCCAGACTCACATAATATCCATGTTCAAATCCGCCCGTAAACGGGATCAGCATCGAGGTTCCGACCTCACCGGAATGAATCAGATACCACACAAAGATGCCGGTAATCACAAACTGACCAATCAGTTTCTGGATCGGGTTGAGTCCCTCCGAGCGCTTCATCACAATCTTGATGTAGTCATCAAGAAAACCAATGATTCCAAATCCGACTGTCACAAACAGAACCGGAATGATCTTCGGGTAATCTTTCATGTAAAACAGCGAGGTAATCACAATCGACGCGAGAATCACAAGACCTCCCATCGTCGGTGTTCCCTGCTTCTTCAAATGTGCCTGCGGACCATCTAAGCGAACCTGCTGTCCAAATTTCAGCTTGTGAAGAAACGGGATCACGATCGGGCAGAGAATTGCGCTGATCGCAAAGGCAATAATAATCGCTAATATCGTTTCGTTAATCATAGTGCACTCCTATCGGTTATGTAGTCTGTCCGTCAAACCAGACATCGTATAGTATACGTCTTTTTGTACGAATAATCAAGTTTGTGTTACACGTTGTACAAACAGGATTTGGATGATCTGCAAAATCTGCTGCCACTGCGGTCTATTACGATTGTCTGTCACTGCTATCTGTCACCCCTGTCATTGCCCGGCACTGACAGAGTCCTTCTCAACTCCAAGATACGGCAAAATATTTTGAAAAAGATCGGCAATCACCGGAGCCGCAATTGTTCCGCCGTAATAAATCCCCTGCGGTTCATCGATTGTGATTAACGCAATCACCTGCGGATCGTTCGCCGGGGCAAACCCGAGAAACGAGGAGATATACTTTTTCCGACTTCGCGGAAGCTTCTCGGAGGTCGCTGTCTTTCCACCGATCCGATACCCCTCGACCGAGGCTTTCTTTCCGCTTCCCTCTGCGACAACCTGTTCGAGCACATAGCGAAGCGTCTCACTCGTCTTCTCCGAAAGAATCTGCCCCTTCTCCTTCCATGAGAACTCCTGCACCTGTGTCCCGTCCGCACTCACAGCACGCACCCCAAAATGAGGAGTGACCCTGCGCCCGCCGTTAACGAGAGAGGCGACTGTCGTGATCAGCTGAATCGGCGTGATCTGAAATGACTGCCCGAACGAGACCGTCGCAAGCTCAACCGGTCCCATATTTTCTCTGCGGTGCATGATCGTCCCGGCTTCTCCCGGCAGGTCAATCCCCGTCTTTCCTCGAAGACCAAACTGCTCAAAATAATCGACGTACCGGTCGACTCCAAGCCTCTGCCCCACATCGATAAAGACCGGATTGCACGAGTTCATTGCGCCTTGAAGAAAGGTCTCTGATCCGTGCCCTCCGACCTTATGGCAACGGATTTTTCGATCCTCAACGATCCGAAATCCCGGGCACGAAAATGTGTCATTCAGCGTGACAACTCCGGCTTCAAGCCCGGCGCTCGCCGTGATAATCTTAAACGTCGAGCCCGGCTCGTAAGTATCGTTGATCGCCGGATTTCTCCACATCTGATTTAAAAGTTCCTGTCGTTCTTTCGATGAAAGCACCGCTTGCTCCGTGCCCACGGAATTTCCCGAATTTTCTGTGCTCTCTGAATCTCCCAAATTTTCTGCACGCCCTGGGACACTTTGCGTCTGCGCGAGAATCTCCTTCGTCAGTGTAAACGGCTGATTTAAGTTGAATTCAGGGACATTTGCCATCGCAAGAATCTCCCCGTTTTGTGGATTCATGACAATCATCGAGACTTTCTTTGCACCTTTTTGCTCCATCGCAAGCGTTGCAAGCTGTTCGGCATACTTCTGGATGTTCACATCGAGACTGATCTGAAGATCCATGCCCGCAATCGGCTCAATCCGGTCCTCAAACGCATTTTCGAGTTCAACGCCCTTCGCATCCGTCATCGTCAGAATCGTCCCATTTGTTCCCTTAAGCACAGACTCATACTGAACCTCGAGACCGATGATGCCCTGATTGTCCCCTCCGGTAAATCCGAGCACTTTCGATGCGAGAGAGCCAAACGGATAGGTGCGCCGGTAATCCTCATCGACCTTGACTCCTGCAAGATGGAACGTGCGGATGCGATCTCCGACCTCTTTCTCGACATTTGTCCGGATAATCTCGCGCGAGCTTCGCTTCTCAACGCGCGCCCGCACCGTCTTCTCCTCCATCTCAAGCTCTCTCGTCAATGTCTCGATCACGAGTTCCCGGTCTTCAACCTGATTGTAAATGACCGAGATCGTGCACACGGTTCGATTATCTGCGATCACGACTCCATTTGCATCGAGAATTCTTCCTCGGGCAGACTTGATCTTGCGCTCCCGCTGATGCAGCTCCTCCGCCATCTGGCTGTACTGCGCGGAACAGAAAAGCATCAGATAAACAAGCCGTCCTGTGAGTCCTACCATGCACAGGCACAGCAAAACACACAGGACGGCAATTTTTTTCCGATGACGGGTCATCATGAAATCAGAACCTCTCCCGAGCACTCATCATTACAGGATATGGCAAACAATCAGATTTTATTCTCCCTCTGCACTCGGATCAGAACCTGCTTCAGCTTCTCCCTCAGAGCCTCCCTGGGTCTGATTCTCGGTCTCAGAGCCTTGGGAAGCCTCTGCGGTCTCTCCCCCCGGCGTCTCCGCCTCGGTGCTCACACTCACCTGAGCGCTCACATCCGGCAGGGAATCCACATCGATCGCCTCACTTCCCGGCTCAATCACAATCTCTGTCTCAGAAGTCTCTGCTCCCTCCGGCATATTGTCAGGAATCCCATTTCCACCATCTGCGGAGTCCACATACTCATCGGTGTCGTAAATCTTCGTCTCCTCCGGTGCGGTCTCTGTCGGTGTTCCATTATTGTCCGTGATTCCCTCTGCGCCCGGAAGCTGGGAGGCAAGTGATTCATCGACATTCTGTACATCCACCGACGAGAAGACATTCATATACGGAAGGATGTCCTGCATGATATTCGCAAACACACCAGCCGCATAGGAGCTGTGCGCCTGATCCTCCACATGAGGCTCATCGATCGTCACATAGACGAGAACCTGAGGATCGTCCGCCGGGGCAAATCCACAGAACGAGAGCAGGTAATTGCCCTGTCTTCTCGGAATCTTCTCTGCTGTTCCGGTCTTTCCCGCAATGTCATATCCGGCAACTGCGGCTGCCTTTCCGGTACCTTCATTGACAGTCCTGAACAGTGCATGCTTGATAAACGTGCTCGTCGACTCCGATACGGTCTCGCGCACGAGCTTCGGCTCAATTTTCTTGACAACGGAACCCTGCTCATCAAGAATCTGTCTGACGACATGAGGCTCATAGTAGGAACCTCCGTTGATCACGGAACAGTATGCCGCTGCCATCTGAATCATCGTACAGTTATAGCCCTGTCCGAACGAGTTCGTCGCAAGCTCCACCGGTCTCAAATTCTGCGCATCGTAGATCAGATTCTTCGTATCCGCCTCACCCGGAAGATCAATTCCGGTCTTTGCACCGAAGCCAAACATCTTCTGATATTTGGAGAACAGCGAAGCCCCGCTCTTTGCCACAATCTGCATCATTGCATCGTTGCAGGACTGCATCAAGGTCTCCTCAAGCGTCAGAACTCCATGTCCGCCTCGTCTCCAGGCATCACACTTGATCTGCACACCGGCAACCTCCTGAGAACCGTCACAGAAAAACGTGTCGTTCTGGGAAATGATCCCCTCCTCGAGTGCCGTTGCCACGGTGAAAATCTTCGACGGGGAACCCGGCTCATAGGTATCACTGATGCAGTAGTTTCTCCAGATCTGGTTCCATGCGACCTGCTGGCCAAACGAGCGAATCTCATCGTCCGTATAATAAGAGCGCACCTGATCCTGAGTGATCGGTGTCTCCTCCTTGTGCTTTCGATTCCAGGTCGCTGTCGCCTCTTTCAGACCGAACTGCCAGATCTGATCGTCGTTAAAGCGATCCCCGATCACACGCGGATTGTTCAGATCAAACGTGCTTCCGCTCGCCATTGCGAGCACTTCCGCGGTATCCGGATCCATGACAACAACGCCGATCTGCTTTGATCCCGTCTGCTGTTCCCACTCCTGAATCCGCTTCTCGACGGCATTCTGAATATTGACATCGATCGTCGATACAACGGTATTTCCGTTTGTCGCCGGTTTGATCACCCGCTCAAGGTTGGAATCGTCATTTAAGTATCCGTACTCGCGTCCGTTTGTTCCGATCAGGGAACTGTTGTAAGACTGCTCAATTCCGCCAAGTCCGCTGTCCGTGCCGGAAAATCCGATCACATTGCAGGCGAGGGAATTGTACGGGTAAAGTCTGCGGTACTCATCCTCAAACCAGACACCCTTTACGCGCGCCTTCGAGTCTGCCTTCGCATTTGCCTTGTTCGTCTCCTTCTGATAATTCTCAAAGTTTTCCTTATCATCATAGGAGAGTTTTCTCGCATAGCGGATGTACGCCTTATCCTTGTTCTCTGTGATCAGTGTGCGCATCGTATTCTCATCATATCCAAAAACGTTCACCAGTGCCTGCACCGATGCATCCAGATAATTCTCCTCTTTTGACATGATCTGTTGCGGATCAATGATCAGGTTGTACACCTTCTCCGTCGTTGCCAGATATGTTCCATTGCGGTCAACAATGTCTCCGCGCCGATATGGGATTACACGGCTGTCATACGACTGCTGTGCCAAAACAATCTGCGTGTATTTGTCCTCATTTTTCGTGATAATCGAGTACAGTCTCCATGTCACAGCCACCGCAAGAAGGAGGATGATGATTCCCGTCATCGCCAGCTTCTCCTGCATGTATCTCACAAAAATCCGCTTTTTTCCGGAATTCTTTGCATTTGAAGCGGAGGACGTTCTTGAATCCTCCCCCTGATTTCCTGCGCCTCCGGTATATCCGGAACCTGTATATCCAGAACCCGAATATCCGGTGCGACCGCTGTTTCTGTTGTTGCCTCTCATGTTGACTGCGCCTGCATTTCTTATGTTGCTGTTATTTTCTCTGAACCCTGCATTTTTCGCAGTACCTGTAACTCTCGCACTGCTGATCGTTCTGGCTCTGCCGGCAGACTTCACTGCCAGCCCGCCGCCAACGCGATTTCTGGTATTCGTATTTCTGTTGCTATTATTTCTATTATTACTGTTGTTCCTGTCGTTATTGTTTCTATTATTGCTATTACTATTGTTATTACTATTGTTGTTGCTAGTTCTGTTATTGCTAACTCTGCTGTTTTTGCTGGTCTTTTTGCGATTGCTCGTATTGCCGGTACGATTTTTATTTCTTTTTCCGGACTGATTCCGGGCATTCTTTCTGGAATCAGTGTTTCGGGATGTCCTCATTCTGTTTTACGTACTCGCTTTCTTTTTTGTCGTACAGACGAACCTGATCACGGTTCGCATATACCATCCCCAGCTCTTCCGTCGCAACCTTATAGATATGATCCAGATCAACCGATATGTTGATTCTCGTCTGAAGCGCATCGTTCTCCGATTTCAGACTCTCCACTTCCTGCTCCAGCTTCTCAATGTTGTGGATTCTTCCCGTAATCGTAGACTGCACCTGCAGATAGCTCACACAGATATAGAGCGCACTCATCGCTGCAACCGTCAATGCAAGAACGTAAGGCACATCCATTTGAAGCGCCTTCTCCTGATTCCGTCTGACAGCACGGCTGACTCTCCGCTTGTGCCGGATCTGGTTGCGTTCTTCCCGTCCCGGCTGGCGTGACGGCACTGTCTGTTCTACCGCAGTGCCATACACATAAGGTGGTTGTTTCATTCTTCTCTTTTCAGCCATACTATCCCCTCCCCGTCTTGGTTTGACGTTATTCTTTTTTCCTCTTATTTTCCCTTTTCCCTTTTTGTTTCCCGGTATCAATCTTTTTTTGTTCATCTCAATCAGCCGATTCTTTTGTCGTTGTTTCTTTCTCTTCCCTGTCATCTAATCAGCTGACACTTTTTCCAGTCCCTCTCGGGACTGATCACTCTTCTCCCCGCTCAAAAACGCGAAGTTTTGCGCTCTTTGCACGAGGATTCTCCTCCATCTCCACCTCGGAGGGAAGGATTGGTTTTCTTGTAATTACTTTTCCCTTACTCTTTTTCCCGCACATGCATACCGGAAATCCCGGCGGACAGATACAAGGATTCTCATTCGTCCGAAAACGGTTCTTCACGATCCGATCCTCAAGCGAATGGAAGGTGATAATGCTCAGTCTTCCGCCCGGAGCAAGCAGATCAATCATCGTGTCAATCGAGTTTTTCAGTACTTCAAGCTCCTGATTCAGCTCGATTCTGATCGCCTGAAACGTCCTCTTGGCCGGATGTCCTCCGGTCGCGCGCACCTTCATCGGAATCGCCGCCTTGATGACCTCCGTCAATTCCCCGGCTGTTTCAATCGGCTTCTCCTCACGCCTCTTTACAATGTGCTTCGCAATATTTTTTGCAAACTTGTCTTCCCCATAATCACGGATAATCCGGTAAAGATCGGATTCTGTGTAGGTGTTCACAATGTCTGCCGCTGTCTTTGTATTTCTCTGATCCATGCGCATATCAAGCGGGGCATTCTCATCCCGGTAAGTAAATCCACGCTCCGCTGTATCCAGCTGATATGAGGAAACTCCCAGATCCAGATAAATGCCGTTCACTTTCTCAATTCCCAGATCACTCAGGATCTGAGCAATATTCACATAGTTGCTTCGCACAACCGTAACATGATCCCCATACGGCTTCAATCGCTCTGAAGCTGCACGGATCGCATCGGCATCCTGATCAATTCCAATCAGGCGCCCTCCCTCTCCAAGACGTCTGCACACCTCCGAAGCGTGACCGCCTCCTCCGAGTGTTCCGTCTACATAGATGCCGTCCGGTTTTACCATCAGGCTGTCTATCGTTTCTTCAAGCAAAACGGATTTGTGTTCAAATGCCATCTTATCGTTACTCCCAGATCTTTCATGTTCTCACTATAAGCAAAAAAAGTGGAAAAACGCAGACCTGCAACCGTCAGACTCCATCGTCATTTATAACGGACTCATCCTTCGGCTACACTCTGAAATTTGCAAAAAATCCATAATTTTTTATGATTCTTTGCAAACCTTGCGCCACTGTTCACGTCCCCACGCAATCAGCGACAATTCTGCCACTTTGTCCCACTTCTCATACTTGTAGATTTATTTTAGTACATCCTTCTGAAAATTTCAAGAATATTTGAAAAAGAATGTGAACAAAGAATCTATTGTCCTTCAGACGTTATATCAAAATAGTGAAATAAAAAAACGACTGCTCTGTCGTTCCCCCCCCTGACAGAAGCAGTCGTTTTTTTCCTGATCTCATCCGTTTTTCAAAATCCCTCCAGTATGTACTCCTCAATCAAATGATCCAGATCCACACTGTTCTGATAGACAGATTCGTAAGTTTCTCCCGATTCAATGCTGTGATTCAAAGCCTTTCTTGCCTTCTCGATCTCCAGTATCAACTCTTCTTTCGGAATTCTCATTTTTATGCCTCTCCTTTTGTCTTGCGCTGAATCAAATCTACGATGATTCCGAACGTTCTTTTTTCAAGTTTGCCAATCAGGTTGCAGAATTTTATTTTAGAATGAGGATTCTGTTGCCCACACCTTCCAGATGTTGTCTGCCATATTTCTATGTAATATCTTGCGATACCTCTTACAACATATGACTCAGCTTTCTGCGACGAACAATCAAATTTCCCACAGCCACAATCACCAAGGTCAGCGACAGTACCTGAGAAACCGGAAGTCCGGTTCCAAACAGGATCAGCTGGTCGGTTCGCAGACTTTCAATCCAAAATCTCCCTGTTCCGTATCCAAGCAAATAAATCCAGAGCATCTCCCCGTCAAATTTTTTCCGTTTCCGGTACCAGAGCATAAAGCACAGAAGCCCCAGATTCCAGCACGACTCATAAAAAAAAGTAGGATGAACCTGAATATACTCTACCCCCTGATCAACAATCATATGTTTCAGAACATCCGTATTCAGCATATTATCATTCACAATGGAACGCTTAATCCGCATTGCAAACAGGCTGTCCGTGTATCCTCCAAAGGCTTCCCGGTTAAAGAAATTGCCCCAGCGTCCGATAAGCTGACCGGTCACCAGACCAAGCACTCCGGTATCCGCCATCGAGAAAAAGGAAACTTTCCGCATGCGGGTAAATACAATTAACGTAAGAACTGCGCCAATCACACCTCCATAGATTGCCAGTCCGCCTGCCCGAAGATTGAAGATCTCCAGCAGATTGTTTTTATAGTTATCCCATTCAAAAACTACATAATAAACTCTTGCCCCAATGATGGAAAAAATAATCCCATACAAAGCAAAGTCCAGATACAGTTCCGGGTCCTGCCCTCTTCTCTTTGCATCGGACTGGACAACCCAAATGCCTGCAAGCATTCCCAGTCCGATGATAATCCCATAGTAGGCAATCCGAAATCCAAATACAGAAATGCTGTTCGACAAATGCTGTATGGTAATTCCAAGGTGTACAAAGCTAATATCTGCACCTTCCATTGTGATACATGCTCCTTTCGATGTCCTCTCTATTTTACAGCCCCCACCTTCCAAAATCAAACACAATCGGACGACTTATTGCGCTATAATTCGACAGAAAAATTTTTCTTCCAGCGCAAACTTTCTGACATCACTCCACTGTTCAACAGGAAAGCTCAAGAACTGCAAGTTCTATGCTACAAGTTCTCGGCACAAAAAGCAAGCGATTTTTCCGGATAAGACACCAAAAGCTCCAACTATTTAGTCGGATTCTTCCACCAGACTATATTCCGCTCCGATGCTTCCACCCGCTCATCAAAAAACCTAATTTTTACATCTGCCTTTTTTGTCTCTCTTTGTCGAAATAAAATTAGATTTTTCTTTTATCCTCATTATACTACAGACATGAAACGCAAAACCACCTTATTCTCCTGTTAATAAACTCTTTTTCCCCTATGCTTTTCTCAAAAATCTGCATCCTCGCAGTTCTCTCAATTTACTTTTTACTTTTCCTATGATATAGTAGATAAAAGTGTTTTCCAAATGTTTTATCCCATTTGTTCAGAAGATATCTGGGAAACAAAAAGATACGATAAGAATCAGGAGGCTTTTATAAAATGAAATTAGGTATTGTGGGACTGCCGAACGTCGGCAAAAGCACGCTCTTTAACTCTTTGACAAAAGCTGGCGCTGAGTCCGCCAACTATCCGTTCTGTACGATCGATCCGAACGTCGGAATCGTAACCGTACCGGATAAGCGTCTGAAACTTCTCGGAGATCTCTATCACTCCAAGAAAGTAACCCCGGCAGTCATCGAGTTCGTAGATATCGCCGGACTTGTAAAGGGTGCGTCCAAGGGTGAGGGACTTGGAAACCAGTTCCTTGCAAACATCCGTGAGGTAGATGCGATCGTTCACGTTGTCCGTTGCTTTGAAGATCCGAACGTTATCCACGTTGAGGGATCTGTTGATCCGATCCGTGACATCGAGACAATCAATCTGGAGCTGATCTTCTCTGATCTGGAAATTCTCGAGCGCAGAATTGCAAAGACCACGAAGTCTGCCTTCAACGACAAATCTCTTGCAAAGGAGCTTGAGATTTTAAAAGAACTGAAGGCAATTCTTGAGGATGGCAAGCTGGCAAGCAGTTATGAGAACGATGACGAGGATGTCATGGCATTCGTCAACTCCCTGAACCTGCTGACCTGCAAGCCGGTTATCTTCGCCGCTAACGTAGGCGAGGACGATTTGGCAGACGACGGCGCAAACAATGCCCATGTTTCTGCTGTCCGCGAGTACGCAAAAGAAAACAACTCTGAGGTATTTGTCATCTGTGCCCGCATCGAGGAGGAGATCTCCGAGCTTGACGACGATGAAAAGCAGGAATATCTCGATGCCCTCGGTCTCGAAGAGTCCGGTCTTGACAAGCTGATCGCAGCAAGCTACCGTCTGCTCGGTCTGATCAGCTACCTGACCTCCGGTGAGGACGAGACCCGTGCATGGACAATCAAGGTCGGCACAAAGGCTCCTCAGGCAGCAGGAAAGATCCACTCCGATTTTGAGCGTGGATTCATCCGTGCAGAGGTTGTAAATTACCAGGATCTGCTCGACTGCGGAACCTACGCAAAGGCAAAGGAGAAAGGTCTTGTAGGACTGGAAGGAAAAGATTACGTTGTAAAAGATGGCGATGTAATTCTCTTCCGCTTCAATGTATAAGAATCATCTGCTGATTCATCGGACGTGTTGATAATGCGTCCTTAACATGGCAAATATGCAAAAACGGACAGAAGATTTGAAAGTCTCCTGTCCGTTTTTTATTCAAAGTATCTGACAAGCCAACCCCTTACAGATACTTCTTCATCATATCACAGCAGTCCAGAGTTGCAAAATAATCCTTTGCGGTCTCGGCTCTGCGGATCATCTTCACACTGCCGTCTTCCTTCAGAAGCAGTTCTGCGGATTTCAGCTTTCCGTTGTAGTTGTAACCCATCGCAAATCCGTGAGCACCGGTATCGTGGATCACGAGCAGATCTCCTCTCTCAATCTCCGGAAGCATACGGTCAATCGCGAACTTATCGTTGTTCTCGCACAGAGAACCGACTACATCGTACTTGTGATCGCACGGCTCATTTTCTTTTCCCATCACGGTAATGTGATGATAAGCGCCATACATAGCCGGACGCATCAGATTTACTGCGCAGGCATCTACACCGATATACTCTTTGTAGGTATGCTTCTCATGGATTGCACGGGTCACGAGACAGCCATACGGTGCGAGCATGAAACGTCCCATCTCGGTGTAGATCGCAACATCTCCCATTCCTGCCGGAACCAGAGTCTCCTCGTAAACTTTGCGAACTCCCTCTCCGATCACTGCGATATCATTCGGCTCCTGATCCGGGCGATACGGAACACCTACACCACCGGACAGGTTGATGAACTTGATGTGAGCGCCAGTCTCTTTCTGAAGACGAACAGCCAGCTCAAACAGAACCTTTGCGAGCATCGGATAGTACTCGTTTGTCACAGTGTTGCTTGCAAGGAAGGCATGAATACCGAACTCCTCAGCGCCCTTTGCCTTGAGGATCTTGAATGCCTCAAAGATCTGCTCGGTCGTCATTCCGTACTTGGAATCGCCCGGGTTGTCCATGATGTCGTTGCTGATCTTGAACATTCCACCCGGATTGTAACGACAGCTGATCGTCTTCGGGATGTATCCAACTGCCTGCTCTACGCTCTCGATATGGGTGATATCATCGAGGTTGATGATGGCTCCGAGATCATTTGCCAGCTTAAACTCCTGAATCGGGGTATCGTTGGAAGAAAACATGATGTCATGTCCGGAAAATCCAACTGCATCGGACATCATCAGCTCCGTTGCAGAAGAACAGTCGGTTCCGCATCTGTAGTCTTTCAGAATCTGAAGAATGTACGGGTTCGGAGTTGCCTTTACTGCGAAATACTCCTTGTATCCCGGATTCCATGCAAATGCCTCTTTCAGACGCTTTGCATTCTCACGGATTCCCTTTTCATCGTACAGATAAAACGGGGTCGGATAAGTCTTTGCGATTTCCTCTAACTGTTCCTTTGTCACAAATGGTTTCTTCTCCACTTTTGTATCTCCTCTCAGATTAATTTTCTGTTTTTTACTGTTTTTACAAATTTCTGTGAACAACTCGATCATCGAATAACCGAAGATTCCCACTTAAAAATCCACAATCAAACACTCAGACGCTTTTTCAAAATTTCCAAATTTTAAAATTCAAAAAGCCCGAAACAGGCTTCAATCTGTATGATTGTAACCTATAACGGGCTTCTTTGTCCAGTTCTATTTCATTATACCTGATATAACTCAAAAGAAGATTATTAGAATTAATCCACCACTACAACACGCATGATGTTCGTGTAAGCAGCCGGCTCATGGCGATCTGCCTTATTTACGACACCAGCGGTCACAACTGCGACATCACCGGCAGTCAGCACGTTCTTCTCCTTCAGAGTCTCTAAGGAAGACTCGATCAGAAGGTCGGTGGAATCTGCACGTCTTGCCTCATACGGCTTTACGCCCCAGTATAACTGCATCTGGCGAACGGTCGTTGCGTTCGGAGACAGACCGATGATCTGAGCTGCCGGTCTCCACTTGGAGAGCAGGCGGGTCGTGAATCCGGTGATCGTCGGAGCGATGATTACCTTTGCCTTCAGATCATGAGCAGTTGCAACAGAAGAATAGCAAACAGCGTTAGAGATGTTGTGCTCGTTCTCTGCGCTTACCTTACGCTGACGATATGCATTGTAGTCAAGGAACTGTTCGGTTGTCTCACAGATCTGTGCCATCATCTTCAGAGCCTCAATCGGGTACTTACCCATTGCAGTCTCTCCGGAAAGCATAACAACATCGGTTCCGTCGTAAACAGCATTTGCAACGTCACCAACCTCAGCACGGGTCGGACGCGGGTTGCGGATCATGGAATCAAGCATCTGAGTTGCAGTGATAACCGGCTTACAAGCCTGATTACACTTGCGGATCAGCTCCTTCTGGATGTGCGGAACCTGCTCCGGCGGAATCTCTACGCCCATGTCTCCACGAGCTACCATAATGCCGTCACTTGCCTCGATGATCGCATCCATGTTCTCGATTCCCTCTGCATTCTCGATCTTGGAAATGATCTGGATCTGAGAACCAGCCTCGTCAAGAATTGCGCGGATCTCGCGAACTGCATCTGCGGTACGGATGAAGGAAGCTGCGATGAAATCGAAGCCCTGCTCGATACCAAACTGGATATCTGCCTTATCCTTCTCAGTCAGTGCCGGAAGCTTGATCTTGACGTTCGGTACGTTTACGCCCTTCTTCTCGCCAAGCTCACCGCCGTTTACAACCTTACATACGATGTCGGTTCCGTTTACTTCCTGAACGAGAAGCTCGATCAGACCGTCATCGATCAGGATGCGGTTTCCCGCAGTGACATCGCTGTTTAATCCATCATAGTTAATATAAACCATCTGGCTGTCGCCCACGATCTCGCGGGTAGTCAGGGTAAAGGTCTGTCCCTCTGTGAGAGTCACTTTTTTCCCATCTTTCAAAAGACCGGTACGAATCTCAGGTCCCTTGGTATCCAGAACCGCAGCGATCGGGAGACCGGTCTCTTCGCGAATGCTCTTAAGCATATCAAGGCGCATCTTGTGCTCCTCGTAATCTCCATGAGAGAAATTGAAACGGGCAATATCCATTCCATTCTCTGCCAATGCCTTCATTACGTTACGATCATTGGTATTTGGTCCCATGGTGCAGATAATCTTTGTCTTCTTCATAACGACTCTCCTTCTATATATTGGTCAATGCTCATCATCCTTCGTCACATGTTTATGTGTGTAAAGATGATCCTGACAGTACTCATAATCCCCTTCGCACTTTGAACAGTAGCGGAACTCCAGATTTGGGTCATCCATCTCTGTGCGCCCGCAAACAGCACAGCGATGGCGTGCCTTTCCGGGTGTCACAATCTTTGTGGCTTCTTTTTTGAAATTCTGCCGGCGCCGGATTTCGCTCGGCGCATACCGTCTGTTACTCTTATGATTGTTGCGTGTCAGCAATATAAAAATAATCACATTCGCCAGAGACATGATGATCTCCAGTCGTGTGCTCAAGGGTCCAAACACAAAACTGTACAGATAGACTGCACACTCTGCCACGGCAAGCCATTTTGCCTTGATCGGCAGAACAAAAAACAGCAAGAACTGGGCATCCGGGAAATAGATCGCAAATGCCAGAAAAATGGAAAAATTCAAAAATCCGGTCGTCATGACGACGGGCTGTCCCAGTAACAGATACACAACAAGACTCGCAAGCACCTGTCCGATCACGCCCATAAAGAAAAAGACGTTAAAGCGGAAAGCACCCCAGATATTCTCGAGCGTCTGCCCCAGACTGTAATACATAAACAGCGCAATCACTCCGACGAACACACTCGTCATCTTCATACTTCCGATTGCCGGAGGATAAATCAGAAAAGTGACAATTCGCCAGATCTGTCCGTGAAGAATCGCGATCGGATTCAGGCACAGATAATTCCAGTAAAAATAAGGCTGAGCCATATAGAGCACCAGCCCGATTCCATAGAGAATCACAATGTAGTACATCAGATTCTTTATGGCATATCTCTGATATTTTCGTTCCAGATCATAAAAGAACTTCATTCAGTGAGTTTCCTTTCTTAATTAGAAGAGAGCTTTCTCTAAAAAACTTTTTCTAAAGAACAATTTCTTTGAAAAGATTTTTTAGAAAAGATCTTTCTTCGAGAAAATCCATGCAACCACTCCGGTCAGGATCAGGCTGATCGCCATAACAATCCAAAATCCGTATGAAACCGTAGAAAACGGCATCCCGGTCGGACTGACATTCATTCCGTAAAAGCTCGCGACCATCGTCGGAATCGAAAGTACAATCGTGATCGTCGCCAAAAACTTCATCGCGATATTCAGGTTGTTGGAGATGACAGAGCCGAACGCATCCATCATTCCTCCCAGAATTCCGTTGTAGATATTCGCCATCTCGATTGCCTGCTTGTTCTCTATGATAACATCTTCCAGCAGTTCCGTATCTTCCTCATACTTCTTGATTCGCTCACTCTTCATCAGTTTCTCAAGAACCACCTCGTTTGAACGAAGGGATGTTGTGAAATATACCAAGCTCTTCTGAAGTTCCAGAAGCTCAATAAGTTCCCGGTTCTTCTGTGATTTGTGAAGCGTCGTCTCGACCTCCTCACTCTTCTTATCAATAATACGCAGATACTGTAAGTACTGCTGTGCATTCTTGTAAAGAATCTGCAAGATAAATCTTGTCTTCATGTGGGTGTAAAAGTTTTTTACTCGTCCGTCCATAAATGCGTTGAGTACCGGCGTTTCTTCGAGGCAGACTGTAATAATCAGATCACTTGTCATAATGATACCCATAGGGATCGTCACATACCAGTCTTTTTCATTTCTCTCCTCAATCGCAGGAATATCCACCAGAATCAGGCTGTAATTATCTTCAATCTCAATACGGGAACGTTCCTCTTCATCCAGAGGTGCTTTCACATCATCCGGATCGATCTCATAACGCTCGGCAATCTCCAGAATCTCTGTTGCCGTTGGGTCAATCAGAGAAATCCAGCATCCCGGCGTTGTCTCTTCCGTCTGACGGGTCACACCGTCCTCGGTTTTAAAAATACGAATCATTTCTGTTCCCTGCCTATCTGGATTCCGTAATTATGCAAACATTTCTGTCTGCGACGTTATCATTATAAATTCTGCCTGTATTTTTGTCAAACCCATTGCTTATCATTTTTCAATTTCTAACACATTTTCTATTTTTTCTTCACATTTTTTTTACAGAAGAGTAAATTGTAATCATATCCGTTTTATGTTAGACTAATACTCGTATGCCTTTTGGAATACTTCAATGTACATTTATTCAGATTTTTTATCAACTTTTATAAGATTACTAAAAAATTATCAAATTTATCAAAAAATTATCAAGTGCTATCACGTAAAGTAAATAAGCTGCAAGGCTACAAAACATGCAATACGATAACGGTAAGCTTAAAAAAATAACTGTACATGTTCAAAAGAAAAGGAGGCAGGGGGATTCCCCCGCAAATATGAATTCACAGCATAATTTAAAAAACATAACAACGAAAGACCTAACTGAAAAAACTGAAAACCAAATGAAAACCCCTACACAAAATCAAACACCTTACACCTTGGGAATCGACATCGGTTCCACAACGGTTAAGATCGCCGTCTTAGACGGTGACAATCACATATTATTTTCCGACTACGAGCGTCACTTTGCCAATATTCAGGAGACGCTCGCTCTTTTACTGAAAAAAGCGAAGGAACAACTCGGTCCCCTTGAGGTTCACCCGAGCATCACCGGATCAGGCGGACTCACGCTCTCAAGCCACTTACAGGTGCCGTTTACGCAGGAGGTCGTTGCCGTCGCAACTGCGCTTCAGGACTACGCTCCACAGACGGACGTCGCAATCGAGCTCGGCGGTGAAGATGCCAAAATCATCTACTTCACCGGCGGAATCGATCAGCGAATGAACGGAATCTGCGCCGGCGGTACCGGTTCTTTCATCGACCAGATGGCTTCCCTGCTTCAGACGGATGCCTCGGGCTTAAACGACTATGCCAAGAATTATCAGATGATCTACCCGATCGCTGCCCGCTGTGGCGTATTCGCAAAATCTGATATTCAGCCGCTGATCAACGAGGGCGCGACGAGAGAAGACCTCTCCGCCTCGATCTTCCAGGCAGTTGTCAACCAGACAATCAGCGGTCTCGCCTGCGGAAAACCGATCCGCGGAACCGTTGCCTTCCTCGGAGGTCCGCTCCACTTCCTTCCAGAGCTGAGAAAAGCATTTATCCGGACGCTGAACCTCGATCAGGACCACATCGTCGCTCCGGATCACTCTCATCTGTTCGCCGCAGTCGGCTCTGCGATGAACGCAAAGGAGGACGTGACCGTTTCCCTCGATCACATGATCGATCAGCTCTCCTCCGGCATCAAGATGGAGTTTGAGGTCAAGCGTATGGAACCGCTGTTTGCGACTCAGGCAGACTATGACACCTTCCTTGCGCGCCATGAAAGCCACACTGTAAAAAGGGGCGATCTGTCGACCTATTCCGGCGAATGTTTCCTCGGAATCGACGCCGGTTCGACGACGACAAAAGTTGCCCTCGTCGGTGAGGACGGAAGCCTTCTCTACCATTTTTATGACAACAACAACGGAAGCACGATTGCGACCGCCATCCGCGCGATGAGCGAGATCAAGGCTCAGCTTCCAGAGACTGCTCATATCGCCTGGTCCTGTTCAACCGGATACGGCGAGGCACTCTTAAAATCCGCATTCATGCTCGACGAGGGCGAGGTCGAGACGATCTCCCACTACTATGCGGCTGCATTCTTTGAGCCGGATGTAGACTGCATCCTCGACATCGGCGGTCAGGACATGAAGTGCATCAAGATCAAGGACGGCACCGTCGACAGCGTGCAGTTGAACGAGGCCTGCTCCTCGGGCTGTGGCTCTTTCATCGAGACATTTGCAAAGTCCTTGAATTACAGCGTGATTGATTTCGCAAAGGCCGCACTCTTTGCAGAGAATCCGACCGACCTTGGAACGCGTTGTACCGTATTCATGAACTCCAACGTCAAGCAGGCACAGAAGGAGGGCGCAACCGTCGCAGACATCTCTGCCGGACTCGCCTACTCCGTCATCAAGAACGCACTCTACAAGGTAATCAAGATCACCAGCCCGTCCGACCTTGGAACGCACGTTGTCGTTCAGGGTGGAACATTCTACAACGACGCAGTTCTTCGCAGTTTCGAGAAGATCTCCGGCTGTGAGGCAGTCCGCCCGGATATCGCCGGCATCATGGGTGCTTTCGGCGCTGCTCTGATCGCAAGAGAGCGTTGCAACCGCTCAAAGGGAACCTCGATGCTCTCGCTCGACAAGATCCTTGCGCTCAAATACGACACTTCGATGGCGCGATGCAAGGGATGTACGAACCACTGCGTTCTGACAATCAACCGCTTCGGCGGTGGTCGCCAGTTCATCAGCGGAAACCGCTGTGAACGCGGACTCGGCAAGGAGAAATCCCGCAAGGAGATCCCGAACCTTTTCGACTACAAGTATCACCGGATGTTCGACTACGAGCCTCTGACGGAGGATCAGGCACCGCATGGCACAATCGGAATCCCGCGCGTGCTTAACATGTACGAGAACTACCCGTTCTGGGCTGTCTTTTTCAAGGAGCTTGGTTTCCGCACCGTGCTCTCCCCACAGTCCACGCGAAAGATCTATGAGCTCGGCATTGAGTCGATCCCGAGTGAGTCCGAGTGCTACCCGGCAAAGATCGTTCACGGTCACATCAGCTGGCTGATCCGTCAGGGAATCAAGGAGATCTTTTATCCGTGTATCCCTTACGAGCGCAATGAGACCCCGGAGGCCGGCAACCATTATAACTGCCCGATGGTCACCTCCTACGCGGAGAACATCAAGAACAACGTCGAGGAGCTCGCAGAGAACAACGTTCATTTCATGAACCCGTTCCTCGCATTTACAAATGAGGAGATTCTGACGCGCCAGCTGATCGTCGAGATCGGCAAGGAATACCAGATTTCTTCGGTTGAGATCCAGAAAGCCGCACATCTCGCTTGGCTTGAGCTCTTAAAATCCCGCGAGGATATGGAGAAGAAGGGCGAGGAGACAATCGCATGGCTGAAAGAACATGGCAAACACGGAATCGTGCTCGCCGGTCGTCCTTATCACGTCGATCCGGAGATCAACCACGGAATCCCGGAACTCATCACTTCCTATGGAATGGCAGTTCTGACCGAGGACTCGATCTGTCATCTCGGTGAGGTTGAGCGCCCACTGATTGTCACCGACCAGTGGATGTACCATTCCCGTCTCTACAAGGCGGCCTCCTACGTCAAGAAGAGTGACTGTCTCGACCTGATTCAGTTAAACTCCTTCGGCTGTGGACTTGACGCCGTGACAACCGACCAGGTCCATGATATTCTCACCAAATCTGGAAAGATTTATACGGTGCTCAAGATCGATGAGGTCAACAACCTCGGCGCAGCGCGCATTCGTGTCCGCTCCCTGATCGCCGCTCTTCGTGTCCGCGACCAGAAGCACTTTGAGCGCAAGGTCGTATCGAGCGCTTACAACCGTGTCGTCTTCACCAAAGAGATGAAGAAGAACTACACGCTCCTGTGCCCGCAGATGTCTCCGATCCACTTTGAGCTGATTGAGCCGGCAATCCGCACATTTGGATACAACATTGAGGTACTCCAGAATGACAGCCGAAATGCGATCGATGTCGGTCTGAAATACGTCAACAACGACGCATGCTACCCGTCGCTGATCGTCATCGGACAGATCATGGATGCCCTGCTCTCCGGAAAGTATGACCTCGACCACACCGCAGTCTTCATGAGCCAGACCGGTGGCGGTTGCCGTGCATCGAACTACATCGGCTTCATCCGCCGCGCGCTCGAGAAAGCCGGAATGCCTCAGGTTCCTGTAATCTCAGTCAACGCAAACGGCATGGAGACAAACCCGGGATTCAACTTCACTCCGGGTCTGATCACAAAGGCCATGCAGGCAGTCGTGTACGGAGATGTCTTCATGCGCGTGCTCTATGCAACCCGCCCATATGAGAAGGTTCCGGGCTCCGCAAATGCCCTTCACGAGAAATGGAAGGCTCGCTGTGTCAAGAGTCTCTCAACCCGCTCCGCTGGCATGGTGGAATTTGGAAGAAACCTGCGTGGAATCGTCCGCGATTTCGATCGCCTTGAGCGCACCGGCGCGCAGAAGCCGAAGGTCGGCATTGTCGGAGAGATCCTTGTAAAGTTCTCCCCGCTCGCAAACAACCACATCGTCGAGCTGCTTGAATCTGAAGGCGCAGAAGCTGTGATGCCGGATCTGATGGATTTCCTGCTGTACTGCTTCTACAACAGCAACTTCAAGGCAGATCACCTCGGTGGAAAGAAGTCCTCCGCCCGCCTGTGCAACCTCGGAATCTCCCTGCTTGAGTACTTCCGAAAGACCGCACGAAAAGAACTTGAGAAGAGCGAGCACTTCACTCCGCCGTCCCGCATCTGGGAGCTTGCAGACATGGCTAAAAACTATGTCTCCCTCGGAAACCAGACCGGTGAGGGATGGTTTTTGACCGGTGAGATGCTTGAGCTGATCCACAGCGGTGTCAAGAATATCGTCTGCACCCAGCCGTTCGGATGCCTGCCGAACCACATCGTCGGAAAGGGTGTCATCAAGGAACTGCGCCAGAGTCATCCGGATGCAAACATCATTGCCGTCGACTACGATCCGGGCGCAAGTGAGGTCAACCAGCTCAACCGAATCAAACTGATGCTGGCAACCGCACAGAAAAACTTGAAGACGACAAAATAATAATAACAGGAATAAGGGAATAAAAGAATTTAGAAATCAGAAATTAAAAATCCCTGCGAAAAACTCATAAAAAAATTTGCAAACAAGAAAACCTCCGATCATCAGATTTTAAGTCTGACGATTGGAGGTTTTCTTGTTTTAACGTTTCGTTTTATTTTGTTTTTTCAGGATTTCCTCAGCTTCTATTTATCTGTTGTCCTTCCCTGCTTTCTTTATTTCTTCTCTCTCATCATTATCCTTCCTTAGCGTCTTCCATCATCTCCAAAAATTTCTTCACCTCCACAGCTACTCGCCCCTTTCTCCACACAAGCAAAATCTCCGTTGCAAGATCCGCGTCCTTGATCTCCCACGCTTTCAATTTTTCCGACTGCTTCAGCATCAAAGCCGGAAGAATCGCAATTCCAAGTCCCTTTTCTGCTATAATGAGTGCTGTGCGGGCATCTTCACACGCGCAATAAATATTCTGCGTCACACCGGCTTTTTCAAAGACTGAGAGCATGTACTTTTGATAACGACGCGAAAGAATCAGTGGCTGATCCATCAGTTCATGCAGACTTACAGAGGTCTTCCCCTCAAACAACGGATACTCTGGAATCGCCATCGCAAGCAGTCGTTCCTTCGCAAGTGATTTTACTTCACAGCCACTGAGTGCAATCGGAGTTCGCAAGGTCGTGATATCGACCTGCTGATTCTCAATCTGCTCTTTCAATGTAAATGTAGACCCCTCATGAATATCGAATCGAATCTGCGGATATCGCCTTGCAAATTGCTGAAGATAGTCTGACATCATCGAAACCGTGGATGGCGTCATCCCAATATGCAAGGTTGTTGCCTGACTGGATTTTAGCACTTCACTCTTCGTCAGTTCTGTGAGTGTCAAAATCTTCTCTGCCTGTTCGTAAAGGGTTTTTCCCGCCTCCGTCAGCGTGATTCTCTTTGTTCCGCGCAGGAAAAGTGATACTTTCAACTCTTCTTCCATCATCTTAATCTGGTAGCTGAGCGGTGGTTGCGTCATATGCAGTTCTCTCGCCGCTCCGCTGATCGTCCCAGCTTCCACAATCGCACGAAAATATTCCAGCTGTTTGATTTCCATTTTGTTTCTCCATAAACATACAAATTTTATTTAATTTCGATATAAATTCAATAATTTACATATATCTTATCGCTTGCTATACTTGAAATCAAGAAAAATAATAAATAAAAGAAAGGAACAAAAACGATTTCCATGAAACGAGTTGATTTTGAAAATGGAACGATAACCGGCAACATCCTTGGGGCAACCCTCCCGATGCTTGTCGCCCAGATTCTAAACTTACTGTACAATATCGTGGACCGCATTTACATTGCCCGCATCCCAGGAGAGGGAACGACCGCACTCGGAGCTGTCGGACTGTGCTTTCCACTCATTGTCATCATCACCGCATTCTCCAACCTCTTCGGAAGTGGCGGTGCCCCTCTCTTTTCCATTCAGAGAGGAAAGAAAAATCTGCAGAATGCAAGACACCTTATGGCAACTTCGTTTACCATGCTCTGCTTCAGTGCGGTTATTCTGATGGGAATCGGACTAATCCTTTCTCGTCCACTTCTGATTCTGTTTGGCGCATCCGAAAACGCAATGACCTACGCTCATCCTTATCTGACGCTTTACCTGATTGGCACGCTTCCGTCGATGATTGCTGTCGGAATGAACCCGTTTATCAATGCTCAGGGGTACTCACTGATTGGAATGTTTTCTGTCACAATCGGAGCGATCGCCAATCTGTTGCTTGATCCACTCTTTATCTTTGCACTTGGCTTAGGTGTGCGTGGAGCCGCAATTGCGACTGTCATTTCCCAGTGTCTGTCCGCTCTCTTTGTGCTGTATTTCCTCACAAAAAAGGCAGAACTGAAACTGCGTTTTCTTCGTAAAAGTGAATGGAAAGGCTCTGTCGCTTCTGCAAAGGAAATTATCAGTCTTGGAACTGCCGGATTCATCATGCAGTTGACAAACAGCCTTGTAACAATCTGTTGCAACCATGTTCTTTCCGTCACCGGAGGCGATATCTACATCTCCGTCATGACGATTGTGTCGAGCGTCCGTCAGCTCGTGGAGACCCCGATCTATGCGATCACAGAGGGTTCCTCCCCGATTTTAAGCTACAATTATGGTGCCAGACGCCCTGCGCGTGTAAAGAATGCCGGAGTTGTCATGGGACTCTTGATTCTCGGATACACCGCTATCATGTGGAGTCTTATCATCCTGATTCCGGATACCCTGATCCGTGTTTTCAGTTCCGACGCACAGCTGGTACAGGATTCTGTTCCTGCTCTGAAACAATACTTTGCCGCATTTATCTTTATGGATCTGCAATACCTCGGTCAGACCGTATTTAAATCCTTAAACAAAAAGAAGCAGGCGATCTTCTTCTCCCTGCTCCGCAAAGTCTTTATCGTTGTACCGCTGACCTACCTGATGCCGTATGCGCTTCATATGGGAACCTCCGGCGTCTTCCTGGCCGAACCGGTATCCAACCTTATCGGCGGAAGCCTCTGCTTTATCACGATGCTGTTCATGGTACTGCCGGAATTAAAGCGAATGGAACTGGAAAAGTAATCGAACCTAAAACAGGGCGCATGGGGAAATCCCCATACGCCCTGTTCTTTATATGATTGACTCAGCTCTTATTCAGATACGCATTTTCGATCTTAAATACCACAGAATTTTTTATACCTGACCATCAGTTACGCAGGCATCAATCTTTGCAGAGTATCCCAGAGTACCCTCTACGGTGGTCATCTCGGTAATCTTGCTGTCAGATGCGCCCGGTACACGGAAGTCATGGTTGTCCAGTCTTACAACCGGGGTCTCAACCGGCTTCTCGAGCTGTGGAACGTAGTCATACGGATAACGGTAAGCACGGTATACCATCTCACGCATGCCCTTGAACGGTGCGATGAACTCCCAAACAACTTCCTTGTCCGGAGTCACCTCGAACATTCTCATATAGCAGCCTTCACAGATCAGGGTGTTGCCGTTTGGCAGACGCTGTGCGGAGCTGATCAGCGGGCTGTAGAACTTGGAGTCTGCAACGATGCCCATCATACCGCCGAAGGTACGGCCGGAGAACTCCCAAACAACTTCCAAAGTGGTCGGGTCAATTTCCAGAACACGAGAGTGGTCACGCAGATCTGCCTTACCACCATCACGGCTGCAACGGCTCGGCATACCATATCCAGCCCATCCACCGTTATCGAACAGAAGGATGTTGCCCTCACCCGGAAGTCCCTTCGGGATCATATGGCAGTGATGCTGACCGATGATCTGGCCGATGATTCTCAGCTCTTTGGACTCGGTGAAGTCCGGACCGATCTTCCAAACAATCTTACCGGTCTTCTTGCTGATGATTGCCATGATGTTTGCCTCACGAGCATCCCAGATGATGTTCTCCGGGTTGAATCTCTCATCGCCTGCATCATACCACTTGTTCGGTCCAAGTACGCTCATGGAGTTGATGTGCATCCAGTCACTCTGTCCGCCACCATTCTCATGGATGTTAGGGTTACGGGCCAGAACGTTCTTTGCGATCTCGCTGAAGCCTAACTCGTTGAAGTGCTGGCTTACATGCCACTCCCAGACGATATTGCCTTCCCAGTCAACCTCGATGAAGACATCATCCAGCAGACGATGCTCACTGATCTTCTTGTTGTAAACATCCTCATGGCACAGGATCAGAGTATTACCACTCTCAGTCTTTGCCTCCATGCCCGGAACGTAGTAACCAACCGGGTTACCCTCTCTCTGGTAGTCATGGTGCTGACGAGCGATCCATCTCTTGTCGCCATCATCATCTACGAGCTCTTTCTTATCGAATTTCCATACTACTTTACCATCCCAGTCAACCTCTACAACATCGGTCTGGTCCTGATAACCGAATTTCGGATCACGAAGTCCTAAGCTACCCATCAGATAGCCACCCGGAAGCAGTTTGTTCGGGAATCCCTGAACATCCTTCCAAACCTTCTTGACGTTACCATTCATGTCGACCAGAACAGCACCAATTCCCTGACACTGCATCAGCGTATAACCGCTCCATGCCTTCTCCGGATCATAAATTGTTGTTCCCATCGGGTATACATTGTAAAGTCCCATTGCGAAAACCCTCCTTCTATGATGTCTTGGTTATTTATCTTTTGTCAAATCTCCCCCAAAGAAAAGACTTGCCAGAATTCTTATTAAATAATAATTAATTTAAGTAGTAATCTTATCTGAATGAAATTCCAAATTAATGATTTAGAGATTTAAACATACTTCTCAATCATGTCGGCGTACTCGTCTTCCTCATGATTGCCTGCCAGCTTCTCCTTCAGCTCGCCATTATCGAAAATGCAAACCTGCGGAACGCCCTTCATCATCATCTTCTCAAATAACTGCTGTTCCTCTTCTACATCAATCTCATAAAACGGAAGCTTTCCTTTATAATCTGCTTCCAGATCGTCCAGAATTCCATGAATACCCTGACATACATGACAGCTCTTTCTGGAAAATACAACCAGACAGGTCTCTCCATCGTTTTCTACATACTCACGAAATGCAGTTGTATTTAACTTCTTCATGATATCTTCCTCCTATTAAAAAACACGTCTTAATACGCTTTTTTTCTCATGTTTTTCAAATGTTTCACTGACATTGATAATAGTATAACATTTTCTTTGTACATAAACAATAACATATGCTATGGATTTTTCAGAAAAATATGATAAAATATTGATGTAGACTGTCGTGATTAGATAAAAGCGCAGAGCTGTATTGTTTTTTGAAGTCTGGAGGGAATATTATGGATGCAATGTATGATCTGATTATTATTGGAGGCGGTCCGGCAGGACTCGCAGCTGGAATATATGGCGGACGCGCCCACTTGAAAACTCTGATTCTTGAAAAAGGAACCGTTGGCGGACGTGCCTACACGACCCGCGAGATTGTAAACTACCCGGGTGTCGCTGATACCTCTGGTCCGAACCTGACTCAGGGTATGGCAGAGCAGGCTGAGAGCTTTGGCGTAGAGATCAAGCGTGAGCCGGTAAAATCTATGGATGTAACCGGAAATATCAAACTTGTCAACACCCGCAGACACCAGTACGGTGCAAAGGCAATCGTGATTGCAACCGGAACTTCTGCCCGTGTACTCGGAATCCCGGGCGAGCGTGAGCTTACCGGTCAGGGCGTTGCCTACTGCGCAACCTGTGATGCAGAATTCTTCAAGGATCAGCATGTTGTTGTCGTTGGAAGTGGCGACCAGGGTATTGAGGAAGGCATGTACATCACCAAGTTTGCAAGCCGTGTCACCGTTGTCGTTCTGCACGACGAGGGAATTCTCGACTGTAACCGTGAGTCCGCTGCCAAAGCATTCCAGAATCCGAAGATGGACTTCATCTGGAACAGCGTCCTCGCAGAAGTTTGCGGTACCGATGAGGTTACCGGCGTCAAGATCAAGAATATGAAGACCGGCGAGATCACCGATTTCCCGTGCGACGGAGTCTTCTTCTTCGTAGGCATGATCCCGGAGACCAAGTGGTTACCGGAGGAGATCGCAAAGGATTCCCGCGGTTGGCTTCAGGTTAATGACCGCATGGAGACCAGCGCACCGGGCGTATACGCTGCCGGCGATGTCCGCGAAAAATATCTGCGTCAGGTATCGACCGCAATCTCTGACGGAGCTGTCGCTGCAACCGCAGCAGAGCGTTACATCGAAGATGTCGATGATTTTGAGAAGCGCGTTCTCGGTCAGGGTGACTGTGTTGTCCTCGGCTTCTGGAGCCCGGAGTTTGAGGGAAGCCTTGACGCAATCGGCAAGCTCTCCACTGACAAGACCGTGATGGAGATCGATACCACCCGCAACAAGTATCTCGTAAACCGCTATCACATCACTCTCGATGAGAACCATCCGGCAGTTGCCATTATGGTCAACAACCAGGGTGAGGTTGTGGAGACACTGCTGTAATTTACGATGTGATGAATTATGAATTGATGGATACAATTCATTTTAATCAAGTAAAAAACCAAGAAGGCGGATGCATCCACGATGCACCCGCCTTTCTCAAAAAAACACATAAAAAATACAGCCGAGATTAAGAAAAACCAGATTTATGTTTTCAGATCGATTTTTTCTCTCCCGACTGTATTTTCATACTCAAATTTTACACAGATAGCTTGTCTGCTCAGGTTTTCCATTTCTTCGATCCCACGGACCGCTGTACAGGCTGACTATCGCGCTTGCGCCATCTGACTTTGGCTCGATCGTGAATACCTGATAGTACTCTCCATTCACCATACGGATCTGCATCTCCAGTTTTTCTTCTTTTGTCCATCTCACCGCTGTCCATACCCGATAATCGCCCCAGAGCGTGCAGAGAAGTCCCTCTTCTGGCTCTCCCTCTCCGACAGGCAATTTCGCATGATTTCGGTTATCTTCGCTGAGTAAGAACAGTTTTCCATTCTCCCGCACAAAACGAAGTTTCTGAATGCCGTTTCTCTGCTGTTCCGTCCATGTTGAGGTAAAGAAATTTTTAACTCTGCCCTTCGACAGAACAGACTCTCTGTTTTCAGGGAAAATCAGATCCCGGTCAAGCAGTGCCTTCCAAAGCACTTCTGCCCGCTCCACACTCACCTGATCTTCCATTTCCCATTGAATATGAAGCGTCGCTTTTATCTTTTCAAGTTCTGCCTCAATCTCCACCTGATTCTCGGAAAGTCCCGATTTCCCTGCTCCCGTCGTCTTATTTGTTCCATCTATTTCATCTTCTTTCGGCTCTGCCTTGATTGCCGGAACGAGATCCTTCCAGATCAGCCGAAGAATCTCCTCGGTGACACACTCTCCGCAGGTCGTGATCACTGCCGTATCCAGATCCTTGAACACAACGCCAAACTGACCATACATGCCGTCAAAACGGAACGTATTCGGCACCTGACACATCCAGACCTGGAATCCGTATCCGCATTTCCAGTCCTCCCAGTCCGGATTTGAACCATCCTTTGAATCGGCAAACTGAACACGCGTCATTCTCTCCACCCAATCTTTTGGAATCAGCTGTTTTCCGTTCCAGCATCCCTTATTCAGATAGAGCTGTGTGATCTTTGCCATGTCCTCGGTTTTCAAATGGCTTCCGCCACCGCCCTGATCTTTTCCGGACGTACAAGTATCGCAGGAGACTCCTGTGATTCCAAGATGGCGGAAGACGCGAAGCTCAAGAAACTGGAACAGATTGTAACCGGTCACGCGCTTCACGACTGCCGAGAGCATGCTTGTTCCCATCGAATCGTACAGAAATACCGTTCCTGGGCGATTGACGATCGGTTGAGTGAGGAACGTCTTCACCTCATCATCACAACCATGACGATCCGGCACTGACGCATGACCGCTCGTCATCGTGAGCAGAGTCCACAGCGTGATCTCATCGAGAAGTCCATTCTGGTGATCCACCTCATACTCCGGAAAATAGGAAATCAGTGGGTCATCCAACGAGATGCGTCCCTCTCCCTCAAGAATTCCGATTGCAGTTGCCACAAGTCCTTTCGTGAATGAGTGCATCAGATGCTCCTCTTCTAACTCATACGGAGCCCAACTGCACTCATAGGCAACTTTGCCATGTCTGACAATCATAAACGTATGAAGGTGATAATCTCCCTCTTCTATCTCATCGAGAAATCTCTTTACTCCCGAAGCCTCAATTCCAACTTCCGAAAGACTGCATCGCTTCAGATGCGCCTGTTCCTCTGTTCTCATCGCTCTTTCTCCTCTCTCAAATCCACTCGAACGCAATGTCTTCACTTTATCCAAATACTCTGTGATTCTGATTCTAACGATCTAATGAATATTCTTTAACAGAATTCTTTTTCGTTTCCATCTTCCGTGTAGGTGATCCGGCTCACCTTTGATTTCAAATCGGTGTGAAGCTCTGCCCACTCCCTTCCATTCTCCCAGCGCACAGCGAGCGTGTACGGATCACTGTCAAGCAGATGCATCTCTCCATTGAATGCCGGATGTGTATTGCGAAGTTCCATCATGCGGAGCAGTTTTGCGACAACCGGACGTTTTACCTCCTCGCCCACCTGCTCAAGCGTATAGTATCTGCGGTTGATGTCACGTCCCTCTCCGCTCTCTCTTAAAAGCTCCTCATCGTTGATTCCGGCAAGCATTCCCATGTAGTAAACCATCGGGATTCCCGGTGTGAAGAACTGGATCGCTCTTGCACTCAAATATGCCTCATCATCCTCCCCGAGTGCGGAATAGTAGGAGCAGTTCACCTGATAAGCGTCAAAATAGGTGTGGGAAGATTTCGTGCTGATTCCACGGGAAACCGGACAGATTGAGTAAATCTTCTCGAGCGTCCGACGAATCTCCTCGTCCGGAAGCAGATGATAGGTATCCATAACACCAATTCCATCATGAGTATCAAGCGTCGTAAACTGATTCTTCGGGCAGATCTTCAGCCAGTTTTTCAGATAAATCGCATCTCCAAAATGAAGGGCCTGAAGAACAAGAAGAGGAAGCGCAAAGTCATAGGTCGCATAACCTCTTGCATCAAGTTTGAGCTGAGTGAAATACGTCTCATGAATCTCCGGGAGCACATCGATTCCGTATGGTTTTAAGAAATCTCTCTGTTCATCGAGAAGTTCCCATACCTGCGGTTCCAGGAAGAAACAGCTCGTGTCCGGGCGTTTTGTCGCATAGCCGAACGCATCAAGACGAATCAGTGCGGCGCCGTGCTCGGTCAGAAATCTCAAATTATCCTGGATAAATTCCTTTACTGCCGGCTTTTCACAGTCAATATCGATCTGCTCGGAGCTGAATGTACTCCAGATCTTCTCCGTTGTACCATCTGCAAACTGAGCATCAACAGACGGACCTCCATCCTTTCTCTTGTAAATCTTTTCAAGCTGTTCTGCGGTCGGTTCTCCTCCCTCCCAGAACTCCTTAAAGCGAATGAAGAAATCCCGATACGGCGAAGCGTCCTTTTTCTCGAGATAGTCGAGATACTCCGGACTGTGTGCCGACACATGATTGATCATGTAGTCATACATCAGATAATACTTTGATGCCAGTCTCTCAATGTCAGACCAGTCACCAAATGCAGGATCTACTTTCTTGTAAGTGATTGGTGCAAATCCCCGGTCTGCCGAGGACGGGAAAAACGGAAGAATGTGAAGACCTCCGATCGCCTTTCCAATCGATTTGTCGAGAACTTCCTCCAATTCTTTTAAATTCATTCCCATGCTGTCTGCGTAAGTGATCAGCATAATCTGATTTGTCACTTTCTTCTTCGCCTTTTCCATATCAGGTCGTTCTCCTTTCTATAAATGTTACTGGGATTGTCTGGGTCTCCGGAACTTTTTCTCCGGCGATCAATGCCACTAACGTGTCCATCGTCGCCTTCACAAGATCTGGGATATTCTGACGGATCGAGGTCAGTGGCGGATAGACAAGACGGCTTAAAATCACATCGTCATAACCGACAATCTTGATCTCATCCGGGATCTTGTATCCAAGTGAAAATGCCATCTGAATACACTGTGCTCCGATGATGTCGGAACTTGCAAAAATTCCGTCCATATTTGGATTTTCGTTAAATACCTGAGAGACGATGCGGGAATACTCCATTGTCTTGAGCATCTCCTCATCCGCAGAATACACCTTGCAGGATGCGCCCTGTCGCTCACACTCCCGGATAAACGACACCGTTCTCTCATCTGCGGAGAGATGAAGATTTCTCTGACCACTGATCGTCACGAGATTCCTGCATCCTCTCGCCAGAAGATGACGCGCTGCTAAAAATCCACCCTGCGCATTGTCCGACAGAATCGCCGGAAGTCCTGCAAACACGTTCTCAAGTGTCACTGCCGGAACCTTCATGTCTTCCAAGAAATCGCTTCCCATCGAGTGAGAGGCATAAATAATTCCGTCCACCATTGTCCGACGCAAAAGTCCGACGCTGTGTTTCTCTTTCTTATAATCATAATCCGAGGCAGATACCATCAGCTTGTAGCCTCTTGTGTAGGAATCGTACTCAAATGCGTGAACCAGTTCCGCGAAAAACGGATGCTGAATACTCGGAACGATGAGTCCGATGATGTTGAGGCTGTTCTTCCCGAGCGCTCTCGCCACATCATTCGGCATGTATCCAAGCTCCTCCATCGCACGCTTCACCGCCGTCTTCGTGTTCTCGCTAAGCGGTCCCCGATTGTTCATCACTCTCGACACAGTTGTGACAGAAACTCCTGCCCGCACTGCTACATCTTTGATTGTCACCATCTGTATCCCCTCCAAAATTCCAGCAACGTCTTTCTCTTTCCTTTTCCTGAGCTTTCTTTTCTGAGCTTATTTCTCTGAACTTATTTCTCTAATCCTGCTTGGCGCATAGTTCATCACTCATAAAATTGGTTCGCCTTATTTCTATGTTTTGCCTTATTCTTATTTTTTCGTTGCTTTCTCTCTTTTATTGCCGAATCTCTTATCGATCTCTTAACTCAAGAAAATTTCAGCATTTCAGGATACATTGTATCATGATTTGACTGCACCTGCTACTACACCGCCAATAATATATTTTTGCAGACAGACGTACACGACAATGATCGGGGCTACGATCATCACGAGTGCTGCCATGATCTTTCCGAGATCATTCGAGAAGGTTCCATAGAATGTGCGGATTGCAAGCGGAAGGGTGTACAGATTCTTCTTTCCGAGAACCAGATTCGGAAGCAGGTAATCGTTCCAGAGTCCGAGCAGATTCAGAATCAGAATCGTCGAAAGAATCGGTTTCATCAGCGGAAGTACTACCTTGAAAAAGATCTGAGGTCTGGTACATCCATCAATCTTTGCCGCTTCCTCAAGCGCCATCGGTACATTCGTCTTGATAAAGCCGTGACACATGAAAATCGCCATTCCTGTTCCGAATCCCAGGTTCATGAAGATCAGCGTTGCTCTTGAATTCAGGATTCCAAAGACATTTCCATAAATCGAGACAAGCGGAATCATAATAACCTGAAATGGAACTACCATATAGGCAACCATCAGTGCGAAAAAAATCTTGCATGCGAGCCAGTCTGTCCGAACAAAGAGATAAGCCGCCATCGATGAGAACAGGAGAATCAGTATTACGCTGACTCCGCTCACCAGAATACTGTTAAAGAATGCAGATCCGAAATCCATCTCCGTAAATGCCTTCACATAGTTGACAAACTGAAATCCCTTGTCATCCACAAGCGCCAGCGGATTCTTGACGATATTAACTTTGCGCTTTAAGGAGTTGATGATTACCATGAAAAACGGAATCATATAAAACAGAAACATCAGAGTGACAAAGATTGTCTTTGCAACCTGCTCCACAGTCTTCTTTGTTCCGCCAACCTGCATGGACTTTCCTGCTTTTGCCATTATGCTTCCACCTCCTTGGATTTTCCCATCGAGATCTGAATGAATGCGATGATTCCCATCACAAGAAACAGAACCAGTGCTTCAGCCTGTCCCAAACCGTACTGATGATTTTCAAATGCCTGCGTGTAAATGTGCATTGCTGCGAGCTTTGTGCTGTCATACGGACCGCCTGCCGTCAGGGAGAGGTTCAGGTCATAGACTTTGAAGCATCTCGTGATTGACAGAAACAGACAGGTGACAAATGCCGGAACCATCATCGGCATCCGAATGTAACGGGTCAGCTGGGAGGCATTTGCTCCATCAATTCGTGCCGCCTCAAGAAGATCGGTCGGAACACTCACAAATCCCGAGATATAGATCAGAAGCATATATCCGGAATACTGCCAGGTCGTGACGATGACGAGTGCCGTAAACGCTCCACCCGGAGAAGACAGCCAAGATTTTGCAAAAATCGGAAGGGAAATTATATTTCCGAGATCCACCATAACTCTCGAAAAAATGAACTGCCAAATGTATCCGAGAACAATTCCACCGATCAGGTTCGGGGTAAAAAATCCTGCACGCAGGAAATTCTGTCCCTTGATTCCGCTCGTCAGAAGATAAGCCAGTGCAAATGCCAATGCATTAATAAAGACAACTGACAGCGCCACATACTTGACCGTAAGCCAGAGCGAATTCCAGAATGCTCCATCCTGAAAGACTGCTATATAGTTTGTCAGACCTACGAACGGCTTTGCATTTGTGAAACCATCCCACCCGGTAAAGGTCAGATACACACCGTAAATCATCGGGATGATTACCACAAGAACAAAGGAAATCACAGCCGGTCCTGCAAAGATCAGGAATGTTCCGCATTTCCTTCCAAAACTTTCTTTTGCTTTCATATTGATCCAAACTCCTTTTTATGTCTTCACAAAATCAGCGGACGCGCCACCGGCGTCTCCTCGACATGCAACAAAACAAAGATATATGCCTTGAAAATTTCCTACTATCCCAAAACAGGCACCGGATCGAAAGACATCTCTTCCGCTCCAGTGCCTGTCCTCCGATGAAGAATCCCGAAACTCAGGATTATTTCCACGTTAATGTTTCATGGTTAATGACTTGTGATTCATGATTCGTCATTAGTGATTCTTCCAGTAATCATCCAGATAACCTGCAAGCTCTGTTCTGTCCAGCTCTCCTGCCAGATACTTCTGCATGTAAGCAGCCAAAGTGCTTCTGTGATCAGACGGGATCGGAACGTAAGCATTGACCTTGCCCTCATCAACATATTTCTTTACGCTCTTATTGAAATCGTTCGTCATATCCAGCTTGATATTGCTGAATGCCGGAACCAGGTTACACTTGTTGACAATCAGATCCTGACCTTCCTCGTCATATACAAGCCAGTTGAGGAAATCTTTTGCTGCCTCCTGCTGTTCCGGAGTTGCCTTCACATTGTCGATTGCGATGAACTTCGTTGCATTTGCGTTCAGCTGACCAGCAGAGGTAAAATCACCATTTACCGGGTACGGCATGATTCCATAGCTCATGCTTCCGTCTACATACTCCTTGGTATCCGGCCATGCCCAGCTTCCGTTCAGCCAGAAAGCGGACTCACCCTCAGCGAGATAGCTTGCATTCAGATCGTAGTCTGCTGCGAGCGGATCTGCCTTGTTGATGTTGTTGTCAATCAGCACATCCATCGTGTCATAGAGAGCATTAAATACGGCATCATCCTCAAAGTTTGCCTTTCCCTGTCTTACCTCATCGAGGAAAGCAAGTGCATCCTCTGCCTTTCCGGTGTGCATCTTGTAGATGTACTGTAAGAAGTGCTGTCCGATCGACCAGTCCTCAGAGTTTAAGATCACCGGACTCTCCATTCCGCCCTCTTTCAGCTTCTCAAGAAGAGGCTTGAACTCATCCAATGTCACATAATCCTCCGGCTTGAACTCCTCACCGGTGATCTCCTCAATTGCGGTCTTGTTGTAGATCAGACCTGCTGCCTCGATACACAGCGGGAATCCGTAGAGGTTATCATCTACCTTGATGCCGAGCAGATCGCCACCGTCTGCAACCCACTTCTCATCGTTGAGCGGGAGCAGTTTCTCCGCTGCAACATCCTTGATATTGGAATAATCTCCGATGATCAGCGTCGCCGGATCACCTGCCGCATACTTCTGCGCAATCACCTCACCCGGCTTATCGGTGCTGTAAACCTCAATCTCGACACCGGTCTTCTGCTGGTAATCTTTCACAGCTTCCTCAAGCGCATCTTCGATCTCCGGTTTGCTGTTCATCATCGTGAGTTTCACGCCCTCACCAGATGCAGAAGAAGACTCAGTTGCTGATTCACTGCCTGCCTCAGCAGAAGTGTTCTCCGCTGTCGTCTCAGCGCTCTGTCCGGAAGAACATCCCATCACGCTACCTGCCGTCATCGCAACTGCCATTGAACATGCTACCAATCTTCTCAATTTCATTTTGTTTCCTCCTCACTTTTGAATCTATTCCGTTTGTTTCTCTGTGTCTATAATATAGAGCATTTTTATCTAAATGTCAACCGTTTTCATGATTTTATTTTGTGCATTTTCATATTATTTTTGCTATGCATCTATAGTTTTTGCCTTATAAGTGGCTTTTTATCCTGTTTTTTTGCTGTTTTTGTAGGTTTTTTATCGATTTTACCGTCAGATCGTTTGTGCTTTCCCTTTGGCGTATTTTTGTTATGTCAATCGTTTTCACACCGAGGTAGAAAAGTAAAACCTTACGTTTCAATCATGATAAGCTCCGCTGACGAGAAAGTCTATACAAACCCGTTTGAAACGTCGGTGCTTAGACCGCGTACTCTGCGGTCTTATGTACCGCTACGTTCGCTCTGCGTATCAAGGACGCGCCAGTGACGCGTCCGCTGATTGAGACTCGGAGCGCGAGCGTGTTTGTATGACTTTACTCGTTTAGCGGAGCGGACCGAGTCATATTTTCTATAATACAAAAAAGAGCCCCTGACTCCCCGCACTTCTTATGCTGGGAAATCAAAGACCCTTTTCTCAAATCACATTTAATTAGATATAATACATATCACAGCCGTAGGCGCTGTACTCTTCTGCCTCTTTGACGAGATCGGCGAGTGTGAGCTGGGTGAGAATGTTGTTGAGTGCCTGATTCACCTGATCGACAATCAGTTTCTGCACGGCTCTCGGTGCACCCTGGGACTTGCAATTCTCCGGGATCTCCTCGTTCTCGAGGCAAAACGAACCCTCAAGCACCGTCACAATATCTGCCACACTGATCTCTTTCGGATCACGGCTCAAGAAATATCCGCCCTGCGGTCCTTTGACGCTCTTCACAATCCCCGCTTTCCTGAGACTCGCAAATACCTGCTCCAGATACTGCGGAGAAATTCCGTTGCGCTCTGCCACATTTCCAAGCGCCACCTGCTCATCCCGTGAATGGATCGCCAGATCGATCAGTGCCCGAAGTCCGTATCTGCTCTTCATGGAAAGCTTCATGAGATTTACTCCTCTCCAAACAGAGGGGTGGAATAATAGCGGTCTCCGTTATCCGGAAGCAGAGCTACGATCGTCTTACCCTTGTTCTCCGGACGCTTTGCAAGCTGGATTGCACCGTAGAGAGCAGCACCGGAAGAGATTCCGACTAAAACGCCCTCTTTCTTTGCGAGCAGTTTGCCGGTTGCAAATGCATCCTCGTTTGCTACGGTAAATACCTCGTCATATACCTTGGTGTTCAGGACATCCGGAACGAAGCCAGCGCCGATTCCCTGAATCTTGTGCGGACCGCTCTTGCCCTCAGACAGAACCGGTGAGCTTGCCGGCTCAAGTGCAACGATCTTCACGTTCGGGTTCTGGGACTTCAGATACTCGCCAACACCAGTCAGGGTACCGCCGGTACCAACACCTGCGATGAAGATGTCTACCTTTCCGTCTGTATCGTTCCAGATCTCCGGACCGGTTGTCTTTCTGTGGATTGCCGGGTTTGCCGGGTTTGTGAACTGTCCCGGGATGAAGCTGTTCGGGATCTCCTTTGCGAGCTCCTCAGCCTTTGCGATTGCGCCCTTCATACCCTTAGCGCCCTCAGTCAGAACAAGCTCTGCGCCGTATGCCTTGAGGATGTTTCTGCGCTCTACGCTCATCGTCTCCGGCATCGTCAGAATCAGACGATATCCTCTGGATGCTGCGATCGATGCAAGACCGATACCGGTATTTCCGGAGGTCGGCTCGATGATAACGGAACCCTCTTTCAGGATTCCCTTCTCCTCTGCATCCTCGATCATTGCCTTTGCGATACGATCCTTAACGCTTCCTGCCGGATTGAAGTACTCCAGCTTTACCAGAACCTTTGCCTCAAGTCCCAGCTCCTTCTCAATATTTGTCACCTCTACAAGAGGGGTATTTCCAATCAGATTCTGAACTCCCTTATAAATATTAGCCATATTCGTTCCCATCCTTTCACTGATTTGATTTTTCATAATTGTTTTGCACCTTCACGGCTACAAAATCCATCCAACTCTTTATTCTCGAGTTATCCTATTCGTTTACTAGGAATTGTCTGTATTATAATCCCGCTTCACCTATTTGTCAAGTATGTTTTATAGGTTTTATTTTTAGTTTTTATAATCATCTGATTTCCCCTCCAATGCTCAACTCTTCCATCCGCTTCACCTTGAAAAGGATTTTCTGCCAAAAAGAGATTCCCAAACGGGAATCTCTTCTCACAATTCTTATTCTCACACGTTTTCTCACGCTTCCGGATACTCGATGATATAGTGATCATAGGCATTGATGACTGTCGTATTCTGATACTTGTCCTTGCGCTTAAACCCTTTTCCATAGGTTGCATGGACATGACCGTGAATGAAGAACTTCGGCTGATACTTCTCAAGCAGTTCAAGAAAGCAGGCAAACCCCTGATGCGGAAGATCTTCCATATCATTCAGTCCTTTCGCCGGAGCATGGGTGAGCAGAATGTCAAATCCCTTGCGTCTGCGAAGTTTCAGCCATAGATGGCGAATTCTCTTCTCCATCTGCTGTTCCGTGTACTGATTCACAGCGTCCTGGCGGTAGCGCATCGAACCACCGAGCCCGAGAATCCGGACTCCCTTGTACACATAGATCTCATCTTCAATGCAGATACATCCGCCGATTCTCTCTTCTTTGTTCCAGTGATCATGATTTCCCAGCACATACAGCACCGGCGCGCGGCTGACTGAGGCAAAAAAATCAAGATAATTTCTCCTCAAATCCCCACATGCCAGAATCAGATCAACATCTCTGATCTTTTCCGGATCAAAGTGCTCGTACAACACCTTGGATTCGTCGTCTGCCAGTACCAATATTTTCATAATTTTTCCCCTTGCCCTATCTCCTCATTTTCTCTGTCAGACACACTTAAGATATTCTCTGTCTCTCTACTTTAGATAACATTTCAGGTCGACGCTTGCGAAGCGTATGACTCAGAAGGGATTGTCTCCCCTCCTTTAGAAATTTTGCGATCTCCCAGCTATCGAAGAGGGGGACATCCACTCTGAGTCAGGCATGCTCCAGTTTCAAGCGAATCTGTGGCTGAATCTCATCCTGGAAATACTCAACCGGCGGAATCTCTCCCACGATATTCTCAGCCAGCCAATCCATCCGCACAATCTCCTCCGGTGTCAGACTGCGTCCTTCCTCTCCCACGATAATTCCATTCTGGGCGGAAATCGGTCCCTCAAACGGTTGGAACGAGCCACTGCGGATCGAGCTCTTCAAGAAACGAATCAAACGTTTTGTGTACTGTGGCAAATTCTCCGTACATACCACATCGAGCACATCAGCAGACATGCCCCACCAGAAGTTGACTGCCTTCTTTCCCTTCAAATCCTTCGAGTCGAGCGCACCACGGCAGATCAGGCGGACAATGCGCTCATAAAATTTTCCCCAATCACAGAGCGTTGTCGCCAGGTTCTCAACCATTCCGTCCTCACACCGATGGAAGAGACCAAACTCTCTCGATGCCATATTCGGCGTAATCATATCATTTCCGGAGATATATCGGATTCCCTCTTTCTCCCAATCCACGGTGTCGTACTCCGGACGGATGCCCGACCAGCGCAGATAAACCTTTGCACGCGGATTGATCATTCTCGCGCCCATCGCAAACGCATTGATACTGCTGATTCTCCCATAGCTCGGAAAATCTCCGAGATAGCCGAGCTTCTCAGAATCGCTCATCGCTGCCGCCAGCGCTCCCATCAGGAACTTTGCCTCATAGATACGCGTATAATACGTATAAATCGAAGTGTAGGAAATATTTACGGAACAGTTGAAGAAACGGACGGATGGATGATCCAGCGCCGACTTCACACAGGAGAGTGCCATCTGTGGCATTGTTGCAAAGATTACGTTGCATCCCTCTTTCACTGCCTGCTTGATCGCCTCATCGACCTGTTCCTCAGTCTCCGCATTCTCAAAAATCGCCGTCTTGAGTCTTCCATCGAAACACTGCTCAAGGTACATGCGTCCGAGCTCCTGTGAGTAGACTCGGCTCGAGTGTTCGCGGTCACGTGCATAGATGAAACCAAGTTTGAGCATCTCCGGCTCGATCGATGGGCGGAACCAGTCCATCAGGCGGGACGGAGCTGCCGCCTCTGCCTCCTCCGGCTGTTGAACGACTGCAATCTTTCCACCGCGTGACTGCTGAAGCAGTTCCTCCCAGATCTTGTTCAAATCCTGCGTCATCTGATCCGCCGTGCGATCTTTGATCTCCTCATATCCATAAATCATCACATAGTCAAGAAAGGCATCCGATGCCGTCATCTCCATGTCTTCTGAGCGTTTCTCCTCAAACACTTTGGAAAAACGGTCATGAGCACTCTTAAAATACTGCCTCTCATCTTCCGTCCAGACCTCTCCCGGCTTCTTTCCCATCTCCTCGAGAAGTTTGTTGTAACGTCCCTCCTCGCTGAACCAGACATCCGAGTTGAAAGACACCTGATAAAAATCCAGAAATTCATAGTAGAGTCGGATGTCCTTATCATCTGTCCGTCTCGGAATCAGGCGGATCACTGATGCCGAAATGCTGTATGCATGCACATATTTGAGGACACTGACACGCTTATTTCCCTCCTGCACATAGTAACGGTTCATAAACTCATACGCCACAATCGGGTCATGAATTCCCTCTTCGACCTGATGATCATAAAGGTACGCCCACTTTGCTCCGAACTCCGTCTTTTCTCCGAGAAGAGGCATGAAGTTGCCGGCAAACGCCTCCGTCCTTCCCTGTGTCTTCGTTCCCACAATCTTCTCAAGTGGAACATCGATCACGCCAAGATTCACTTCCGAGACAATATCTGTGTTCGCAAGAATCTGATCCAGCACCGGAAGATACGGGTACTCACCTTTTGAAACTGCGAGCTGATACTGTTTTTGTCCCTGACGGAGCGCGCCGATGTAATCATATAAAGCCATGTTCTTCTGCCATCCTTTCTGTCTGTTTTTCTGTATTTCTGTATTTTTGTCTTTTATATTCCAGTCTTTTATATTTCAATTCTTTATATTTCCGTTTCCTGTATTTCGTTTTTTATTTTATTCTTATATTTTATTCGTATATTGAGTGACAAAGCATTACGACAACAGCTTCAACAGTTCCTCCCTGCTCAAAGAAGTCAACGAGAGCGTCTCGCCCTCAATGACCTGACGTGCGAGATCCTGTTTCTGCTCCTGAAGTTTGAGGATGCTCTCCTCAATCGTATCCTTCATAATCAGCTTGAATACCGATACCTGTTTCTCCTGCCCGATTCGATGTGTGCGGTCGGTCGCCTGATTCTGGGCTGCGACATTCCACCACGGATCGTAGTGGATTACGATGTCTGCCGAAGTCAGGTTCAGTCCCGTGCCACCTGCCTTCAATGAGATCAGGAAAATCGGCACCTCATCGCTCTGGAATGCACCAGCAAGTCGAATTCGCTCTTCCTTCGGGGTAGACCCCGTCAACATATGATAGGAAATTCCCTCCTTCGTCAGGCGCATCGCGATTCGCTCTAACATCGAAGTAAACTGGGAGAACAAAAGGATCTTGTGACCTCCCGCAATTCCTCCCTGAATCAGTTCGACACAGGTATCGAGCTTTGCGGACGCTCCGCGGTAATTCGTATAGCAGAGTGCCGGGTCGCAACAAATCTGGCGCAGTCTCGTGAGTCCCGCCAAAATCTGAATCCGGTTCTCCCCGATTCCGCCGTCCATATTTTGAATTTCTTCCTTCAACTGCATTGCCGAAGCGCGATAGAGATCCTGCTGGGTCGCCTCCGCCTGCGAGTAGACCACAGTCTCGAGCTTCTCCGGAAGCTCCTTGAGGACATCCTGTTTCATTCGACGCAGGATAAACGGTCCGGTCAGCCTTCTCAAATCTTCCAGTGCCCGTCGATCACCGTCGCGCACGATCGGAAGCTCAAATTTCTTCTTAAATCCTGAGTAGGTGTGCAAAAATCCCGGCATCAGATATTCAAAAATGCTCCAAAGCTCACTCAGTCGGTTCTCAATCGGCGTTCCGGTCAGCGCAAACCTTGTCTGAGACTGGATCATCTTGACTGCCTTTGCACCCTGGGTCGCCGGATTCTTGATGTACTGTGCCTCATCTAGAATCTGGAATCGGAACTTCCGATCCTGATACCACATCACATCCCTCTTCAACAGATCGTAGGAGGTGATCAGGACACCTGGTCCTACTTCCTTGAGCACAGCCTCACGCTCTCCTGCGTTTCCTGCGACGGTCTGAACCGGAAGAGCCGGTGCGAATCGCCGAATCTCCTGCTCCCAGTTGTAGACAAGAGATGCCGGGCAGACAATCAGAAACGCAGAATCAGGATTTCTCTGTGTCTCATCGAGCAGGAGTGTGATCACCTGAATCGTCTTTCCAAGACCCATGTCGTCTGCAAGAATTCCGCCAAAGCTCCACGCATCAAGCGTTCTCATCCAACGATATCCCGTCTTCTGATATTCTCTGAGCACCGGACGAAGCGTCTCCGGAATCTCATAGTCACTGTCCTCCACCGACTTCATCCCGCGCACAAGCGCCTTGAACAAATTATCGCGGTAAAACGTGATTCCGCTTCCTTCCTTGAGCACACTGTCAAGATACAGAGCGCGAAACGCGGGCACGCGAATCTTCCCTTCCGCAAGCAGGGCACGATCGACATCAAGCCCATCGACAAGGCGGGCAACCGTGACCATTCCGCCGACATCGAGGCGCAGAAATTCTCCACTCTTCAAGCGATAATATGGTTTTTTCGGATCATAACCCGCAAGAATCTTCTGAAACTGTTCCGGCGTCATTCCATCTGCCTCGACATCGAGATTGAGCCAGCCCTCCTGTGCCTGGACACGGACTTCAACGGAAGGTGGCGGAAGCACACGGATCTTCTTCGCCGAATCGGACATATAGACCTCACCGAGCACCATGAACTCTTTCATGCCCTCATTCAAGAGCCGATACATCGCATCGTCATCGTTGCGAATCAATAATGTCTGGCTCTGCTCATCCTGATATTTAAAATAGCGCGTGATGACCTGACTGATCCGGAATTCTCCCGGAACATCCCTGCACACCGTTCTCGGAACCTTGTCGTCCTCAATCGGCTGGAACGAGAAATCTCCATAAGAAAGCACCGGCTTCATCGTCAGCACTCCCGACGCCGGACTGTCAAACGAGAACGAGGCGCGAAGTTCCTGTGGGCGATAGCTCTCAAGATCGATATCCTTGACATCCATCTGCGTGTATGGAAGAATCTTTTTTAACACTCGCTCATAAAAAAGAGGCATATCCCGATCCTGAATCTCCATCGTGTGACTGCGCCTGTCCTTGAGCATCTGGGAAAGAAAAATGTCCATCTGTGCCGAGACAACCGGTTCCATGCACATCAGATGCAGACCGATTCCGACATACCAGCGCGTCTCACCCGAAAATCCATAGATGTTCTCGTCCACATGGATCTTCACACCGTCACGTCCTGCGCGCTCTATCTGAACCGGTATCGGAATCAGCTCTTCTCTGACCTTCATCTGCATGCTGTTTCCCTGAAGATCCTCAACCTCCAGCTCTCGCCCCTCCATCAACTTGAAGAAGCGGTCACGATTGCCCCTGCTCAAATTCAGCTCCCGAAGTTCTTTGACTGTCACAAAAGAGCTTTTCCGAAACTGCTCAAAATGCTCCTGATAGACATTGACAAGCTCCATCAAAAAAGCACAGAGCGGTCTGTCCTCCTCGACAAACGAGTCGAGGCTGTGGTGGAAACTCAGCGTCTTTCCATAAGAAATCTGGGTTCCGCTCTCAACCGCATGGACAAACTCCGCGAGATCTTTGACAACATACGTCCGATCCCGCCCGATCTTAAATTCGAGACTTGTTCCCCCGTCTCTCTTCAAAATCAGTCTCGGAATCAGGCAAATTCCGCGCACTTCTCCCTCCTGCACAATCTGGGCAACCTCACGGTTTGTGTATTCCCGAATCATTGTGCGGATCTCCTGGGAGGTCATGACCGGTCTTCCATTCTTGATCACCTGTTCTTTCTGCCAGGCCTCCCAGACAAACTTTTCATGCTCACACATTACATATTTTTTCAAACCAGTCTTTACACAAGAACAAGAGTAGCCATTCAGCTGACTACCCTTGACAAAAAGACTTATTTCATAATGATTGCCCGCGTCTTCTACCGACGCCTGAACCCCAAGTTCTCCTTTCCAGAAAGTGCTGGTTTTCATTTCGGTAATTTTCATACGGTTTTCCTTCCGGACGATCCGGACCAGATCGTCTCGGTCTATCCTTTCACAGGCTGTATGTTATCGGAACTGTCTCCCATCCGAAAAGCCTTTAAATCCCCCTCTCTAAAGCGATTTAAAGCGAGGAAGGCATCCGCTCTAAGTTTATCCTTGCATTTCCTTTTATTGTACTTGATTCCCGACCATTTTTCAATACCGAAACGCTTCCTCTGTCCACTTCCCGCAAAAATCTCCAATTGTCATTGCCATTACCGCATCTTGTTTTCTTTTAAATAGCAGGATACCTCATACGGCCAGTCTGTCTGAAGAATCTGTACGCCACGGCGAACCAGCTCTTTCCAGCCCTTGTCTCCGCCATAGCGCAGAGACAGAAGATCGTCATATCCTGCACCGTAGACAAGGCGTTTTGCCAGACTTAAGGAGTTGCACCAGATCTTGATCTGATGATCTTTCAGCCACTGAAAACTCTCTTCTGAGAAAATCGGCTCATCCACAGCGTGAGGCAGAATCTCAACCGCCGGAACAGATGCGCACTCGTCCAGCTCTAATAGCTTCGGGAAGAGCTTCGGATCTCCGCACATCGGAATGAAGATGCAATCGCTGTGTGTCTTTGCCCACTTCATCGGCTCCTCATCCTTGAGATAGAACTTGAAGATCGCCTGATCGACCATCTCCTTCTCGCACAGAAGCTCGTAAACCTTATCCCAGCAGTCCCAGCACTTGTCGAGAACGAGAATTGTCTTGTCCTTCAGCCTGTCAAGAATCTCATCAAATGTCTCGATTCCCTCCACGCAGATCTCTCCGACGTAGTTGTAAACCGGCATCGCTTTCAGCTCTTCCAAGGTGTAATCACCGATCTTTCCGTCGTTGTGGAACAGACGCTTCATATCATTGTCATGATGACCGACGATTCGTCCGTCCTTCGTCTCTTCCAGATCCATCTCTACCATGTCAGCGCCCTCTCCGATCGCAGTCAGAAAGGCGAGAGAGGTATTCTCCATCACACTCGAAGAAAATTTTCCACGATGCGAAGCGATCAGAACGTCATGATTCTCCACATCGTATAATTTTTTCATTGTCTCCTGATATGCCTTTGTCTCCATCATCTTCACCTCAGCGTTTTTATCGTACCCTTTCTGTTTCTTTTCTCTCAACTCCTATGACTGCCCGCTGATCGCCTATCGTCTCATCAAGCAGGCAATCCGTTACTTCGTTCTAGTCCGCTTTCATTAACATTAAGCAGTCATACTTACTTCACAGCACTGTCCATAGCACCCTTTACGAAGTACTTCTGTAAGAAGATGTATGCCATTACCGGAGGAAGCACTACGATGAATGCTGCCGCTGCTGCCGCACCCAGATCCTGTTTGGAATCCGTAAAGAAGGTGCTGATTGCCAGCGTGATCGTCCGCATTGCCGGTTTCTGCAAGAAATACAGCTGGAACTGATAGTCATTCCAGATTCCAACACCGTTCAGGATGATAACGCTGACGGTCGTGGATTTCAGACACGGAAGGATGACATAGAAGAAGGACTGCATCATGCTACATCCATCGATCATTGCCGCCTCATCGAGATCCTTCGGAATGCTCTTGATAAAGTTGCTGTACATGTAAATTGCCATCGGAAGATGAAAGGTTGCAGATACAATCACGATGCCCCAGAGATGGTTGATTCCCTTTAAGGATACCATTTCCTTATACAGAGGAACCAGAATACTTAACTGAGGTACCATCATAACTCCAACAATCAAAGTCAGGATGATGCGGTTTCTTCTGCTCGTCTTTCTTGCGAGCGGATAAGCTGCCATTGCTCCCGCTACCACGATGATGATAACCGAAAGGAAGGCAATGATCCAGGTATTCCACATGGCAGAGAGAAGATTTCCGTGTTCAATCGCAGTCGGATAGTTCTGGAAGTACGGATGCAGTGCCGGCATCCATCTCGAAGAACGATCTGACAGCTCCTTTAAGGACATGTTGACCATAATGTAAAACGGTGTGATGTGAAGCGCAATGATCAAAAGCGCTACCAGCGTCTGGAGCCATGTTCTGTCTTTCTTTTTCATTAGCTAAGCCCCTCCACTTTCTTCTCAAGAAAACGACGCACGATCGTTCCGATAATCATGATGATAACAAACAGGCAAAGTCCAACGGCTGCGGAATATCCTGCATTCTGATTCTGGAAGTACAGGTAGTTAATCAAGGTGGAGAGGGAGTGGGAAGAATATCCCGGACCACCGGAGGTCGTTGAAAGGATGATGCCGAACAGCTTCAGTCCACCGATCAGGTTGAGGACAACGCTCGTTGTGATTGCCGGAAGAAGGAGTGGTAATGTGATGTAGCGAAGTCTCTGAAGATAACCGGCGCCGTCAATCTCGGCTGCCTCCTCGTAAGATTCCGGAATGCCCTGAAGTCCTGCGATCATGATGATCATCGTCTTTCCTACGAACTGCAATGCATTGATGACTACGATGATCCATACAGCACGCTTGCCGTCTGCCATCCAGTCAACCGGTGCTTTTCCGAACAGCATCACGATATCGTTGATGGCACCGTGATTGTACTGTACAAGGAAGTAGGAAATATAACCCATGATCAGCGAAGCAATCATCGCCGGCAGATAGACAATTACGCGGGTAAGCGTCTGTCCGTGAAATCTCTTTTGCAGAAGTAAGGCATACGCTACTCCAACAATTGTCTGAATCGTTGTACTTCCGACACCGTAGAAGAAGGTATTCTTCAACGCGGTATAGAACATCTTGTCCTTAAACATCTTGACATAGTTTGCAAATCCCACATACTTGTATGTAGAAGAGTATCCGTTCCAGTTCGTAAAGGAAATCTGGATTCCGGAAAGCAGCGGGTATACGACAAACACTGTCAGCAATACCAGCGCCGGCAGATATAAGACATCGATGGATACTGATCTTGTCTGCTTCTGCTTCATTGATTTCACGCTCCTTCATGTTGAGAACAAGGTTCCGTCTCCAGCGTTTCTGGAAGCGGAACCCGCCCATTTCTGCTTTTTATGCAGTCTCTTTCATCTAATCCCTTATCTGGTCCCTTATTCAGTCCTGTTTTCAGTCACTCATTCCGTCCGCAAAGATGTCTGTTTTCGTTTTTATTCTGCGCAATTTCTGTGCATTCTCATCTTTGTTAATTCTCTTTGTTAATTTTCTTTGTTAGTTCTGTTCGCGAAGCGTATTGTAGTCGGTCTCCATGGTCTTTACGCTCTCTTCTACGCTCATCTCGCCGCCCATCAGTGCAGAACCGATGGTACGCATGGTACTCCACATTCCACTCGGCAGATATACACGGTCGAAGGTCGGGCTGATCTTAATATCCGCATACTTCTTGTAGTCCTCTGCTACTGCACCAAGATCCGGATCTACGCCTTTCAGAGCGGAGCGCTTACCACTGGACTCACAAACTTTCTTTACGTTCTCCGGCTTTGCCAGATATTTCAGAACTTCCAGGCAGAGCTCCTCGTGCTTCGTATCTTTCCAAACACCGTAAGCCTCACGCTCACCACCTGCAAATACATTCTCCTGAGACTCATCAACCGTCGGGATCGGAGCCATGCCGTACTGAGCATCCGGGTTCAGCTCGGAAGCCTGACGGATCAGATCCATGTTGGATGTGATCAGAAACAGAACATTGTTCTCGGACATACGCGGTGCAATATCAACGGTATCACAGGTTACGCAGTCCTCATTCAGATATCCGGACTCCTTTAAGTCTACGAGTAACTGGGAAAGCGGTGTCCAGTTATTCCAGTCAAAGGAACCATCAAGAAGCTGAGAAGTGTAATCCTGATCGTTTCTTACTTCCAGATAAGTCTGAGCTGCGATATCAAGCAGGGATGCCGGCTGTCTGCTGTCCTTACCTGCGATGAATACGCCGGTGTAGCCTTTCTCTTTGCCCTTCTCACAGATGTCCTTGAGCTCATCCCAAGTCTTCGGAATGTCCACGCCAAGCTCGGTCAGCAGTTTCTTGTTGTAAAGCAGACCACCCTGATCCATGTTTAACGGAAGAACAAAGACCTGTCCGTCTGCATTCTGAACGTTCTCCAAGAAGGACGGCTCAATCTCGGAGAACCAAGGCTGATCGTTCAACGGACGCAGATACTCGCTGTAACGAACAACGCTCCAGCCGTGGGTTGCGAAGATATCCGGCAGATCGTTGGAAGCCATGCGGGCTTTCATCAACTGCTCATAATCAGAGCCCTGAGTGGTGTAGCTGATCTTGACGCCCGGATTCTCCTGCATGAACTGCTCAAGAATCTCATTGACTGCATTGTAAGTCTGTTCATTCGCATTGGTTACGATCTCGATCTCGCCCTCGAGATTCTTGCTCTCTTCCTTGCTCTCTGCAGTGTCAGCCTTCTCTGCCTCGGCTGATGTCTCAGTCTTTGATGCCTCTGCTGCCGGTGCATCACTTGATGATGATCCGGAACATCCTGCAAGTCCTGCTGCTACGATCGCTGCGGTACCGATTGCGAGCCAGCTTTTCACGCTCTTTCTCATAAACTTACTCCTCCTAATTATGATGTCGTATCGTGACTGTGGAAAACAGCCACAACGTTTTCTGATGACTCTATTATAGAATTGTTTTTTCTTTTGATGGTGTCAATTTTTTACGATTTCATTGTACTTTCTTCCGGTTTCTTATGAAATATTGTAAATTTTACGCAAGAACAGTATAATGAATCTAGCATTTTAAACAATACTTTCATTGAAATTCGCTTAAATTCGATTTGGTTTGATGTAAAATTAACAAAACCTTGATTTTCATTTAACTTGAAAAGGATTTGAAAGAAATTTAAAACGGATTTATATTGAATACCTTGAATTTAATATTTTGAAGGAGAATCATCATTTATGCATACACACCGCTCATTTTCTTTTCAACTTCAAAAGAGCTTTTTAATCAGTGCGTTTTTCCCATTTATCCTTGTCGCATCTTTCATCGCAGCGATCTATTCCTCAATGTACCACCGCGATGTCCAGACGCTTCTCGATTCCACAGCACACTCGATGGTCAGCAACATTCGCACCTATATGAATGAGCTGAACCAGCTGACGCTTCAACCCTACTACACCCAAAAGGTTTACTACTATTTAAAAGAAAAATCTGTCGGCGGTGGAAGACAAAACCGTTTAAATGAACTTGACGTTCAGCGTGAACTCGACGAAAATATGACGTATCTGCGTCTGAGCCGTCAGGATATTGACGGAATCTACATCATGTCCGGTCACAACTGCCTGTACTATACGGTCTCCTCGCCCGATCACAAATCGATTGTGACTCCATTTGCGTACTCGACAGAGAATTGGTACCGCCGTGCCCTCCTGGCAGATGGAAATGCCGTCACGATCGGCCCCCATATCCCGGCTTATATCCGTCCCACCGGAACCCCGGTCGTCTCAGTCGCGCGCGCGATCCTCTCACTCTACCCGAGATACCCTCTCTGCGTGATGAAAATCGACGTCAACACCTCGATGTTCGAGCGAATCTTTCGCGATTTCGCCCTCCACGTTGACGCAACGATCCTGATCCGGGACGAGAATGGGCGCGTTGTATATGCCAATGCCCCTCTCGATGAGAAGAAACAGACGATCCTCTCCCGCGCCTCAAACGGTCAGACGATCTCGATGAAAGGGGAGACCTACCAGATTCACGCCTACCCAATCAATGGTTACCCGTGGAATATCTGCATCGCCCTCTCAGGACGAGAGCTGAGCGCGCGCATCCGCACGATCTATCTGAGTACCCTCTTTCTCTATCTGATCGGAATGGCAATGGCGACACTCTCCCACTCGGTGACCTCGAGAAAGATGGTTCACGCAGTCAACGCGATGAGGCAGGTCTTTGACGGCATCCAGAATCAGAATTTCAGCAAGCGCTACAACTACATCTCCCACACGGAACTTGACGATCTCGGAGACCAGCTCAACTACACATCCGAGAAACTTGAGCAGACAATCCGTCAGGAGTACATCCTGAAAATCAAACAGAAGGACAGCGAATTTAAGGCACTTCAAGCGCAGATTCAGCCCCATTTTCTGTTCAACACGCTCAACAACATGATCGCGTTAAACCAGATCGGAGATCAGAAAACGCTTGAGGATTCCCTCTATGAACTCTCGGGAATGCTCCGCTACATCTTAAAAGCGCCGTCAATCATCCTGCTCTCTCAGGAACTCCAGTTTGTACAGGATTACTGTGCGCTCCAGAAGCTTCGCTTCAACGACCGCTTAAACTGCGAGTTTGACTTAAACATCCATCAGGAAGACTGGAAGATCCCGAAACTCTTGCTCCAGCCGATCGTGGAGAACTCGATCCGCCATGGCGTAGAGCCGTGCACCCACCCGTGTACGATTCACATCACTGCGGAGGAGATCGATGGCGACGAGGAGAGCCTGCTCATCACCATCTCCGACGACGGCACCGGATATGACATGAAACAGTATGACACCGATCAGACAAGCGGAGAAGGCGGAATCGGAATCCGAAATGTTAAAGAGCGCCTTCTCTCCTTCTCACCGGAAAGCACGATGGAAATTGAAAGTTCCATCGGAAACGGAACAATAACCCGAATTCGACTCAAAAAAACACTGGAGGTTGCACAACCATGAAAATCTTAATTGCAGATGATGAATCTCTTGTTCGCCAGTCCATCCGACTCTTTCTTCTCGATCTCGGTATTCAGCCCGAAGATCTCACGGAAGCTGCGAATGGACTCACGCTCTCAGAGGCATTAAAAAATAACTATTTTGATCTCGCCCTCGTCGACATCCAGATGCCGTATATGAACGGGCTTGAGGCAATCCGTGATGCGCAGGCAAGTGCCCCTGATACCCTCTTCTATATCCTAACAGGATTTGACGATTTCTCCTACGCGAGAGAAGCGCTTCGACTCCATGTCAAGGATTATCTCTTAAAACCGATCCGCCGAACCGAACTTGAGGGAATTCTCGAGGAGGTCATCTCCCAGGTTGAACAGAGAAAGGCAAGCCAGATCCGCGACTTAAAGCTCTGCATTGCCTCGCTGTTCTCCGACGGAGGCTCAGGCGATTCCGGAGTCACGCTTCCGATTCCCTGCCATCCGCTCTTAATCACGGCTGACCAGCCCGGAACTGTCCTCTCCGGCTCCCGCTTTTCTGAGGAGGCCGACGACCACATGATCCTGATTCCACACCGCAAAGCCGACCGGCTGTTTCTGTTCTTATTTGAGACTCCGGAATACCCGAATATCTATGCAGACTTTGTTCAGGAATTTACAAAACGTTACGGAAGCACGCACACGATCATTGAGGGAAAGACGTTCTCCGACACCTCGCTCTGGCAGTCTGAACACCAGCGTATGACAACGCTCGCGTCCTGTCGGTTTCTGTTTGGAAGCAGTCGCTTCTACAAAAATACGACAACAGCACCGGAGCTTTCCAACTTTGCAACAGAGATCTGTACTCAGTGCCAGAACAGCCTAAACGCCTACACCAACGGAGACTATGCCGGCTTCTCGCTCGCCAGTGAATTTCTCACCCGCGAATTTCCGCGCCTGAATCAGGAATCCCCCGCGAATGCGACTCACCTGCTGTCATTTCTCGAGCGCGCCTACGGCATTGATCCGTCCGCCCCGCTCTCCGGACAGTTCTCACATCTGGCATCGACGATGATCCAGAACACCTCGAGCGACTTCCGTTACGACGAGATCATCCGTTACCTTGAACAGCACTATCAGGAGGACTTGAGTCTCTCCTCAGTCGCTGACCGCTTCTGCCTCTCGCCCGGATATTTCTCAACGATCTTCAAGAAAAAGGCGGGACACAATTTCGTTCACTACCTGACTTATCTTCGGATTCGTGAGGCAAAACGACTGTTGATCGAAACTAAGATGACAATCAGTGAGATTGCGACTGCGGTCGGATACAGCTCCGCAAGTTTCTTCATCCGCTCGTTCAAAAAGACTGAGGACGTTTCCCCGTCTGAATACAGAAAAAGCAAGCATGCGTGATCTCATGCATGCCTGCTCTTTTATTTTCCAGATTTCAGCTCTTACTCTTCTCTTCGTGTTTGTTCTGTTCTGTTTTGCTTTATTTCGCTCTGTTTTTGTTCTGTCTCTTTTTATTTATCTGGTTTCTCTTCTGTTTCTCGTATTTTTTAATGCTGTTCTTTTCTTCTGACTGCGGAAACCATCGGAAGTCCGGTGTCGTAGTCGAGCTGTCTCGGCTCGTACATCTCCTCTTCCTCTTTCTGGCGGGTATATCCGCCATTTGCCCAGGTCGGCTCATAACCGTTTCTCCACGGTCTGACTGCCCACTGGTATCCGCGATACATATCTCTCGTCTCATCCATCTCTTTCAAGATCTGATCGTGCATTTCATCGCGGATCGTCGCATAGCGCTCATCATCGATCAGGTTATGAACCTCGCACGGGTCTTCCTTCGTGTCGTAGAACTCATCCTTGTCCATCAGATGAAGAGCCAGCTTGTAGCGCTCTGTCACCGCTGCACGCATCATCTGGAGTCCGCCGAAGCCATCGTGGTCGACCTCATATCGCGTAAACTCTGTGAAGACGACATCGTTGATCTTCTTTGTTGTGTCATAAATCTGCGGAAGCATGCTCTTGCCTGCAAGGCATTTCGGGATCTTCAGACCAAAATAATCCATGATCGTCGGTGCCAGATCGATGTGGGATGCCGGAGCGCCCACAATCTTGCCCTTCTCTCCTCCGCGGATGATCAACGGAATATTTGCAACCTCACGGTAGATCGCGGCATTCTTCTGGTTCAGATGGTGAGAACCGAGCATATCGCCATGATCGGAGGTGTAGATGACGAGCGCATCCGGCATCTTCTCATCGATGACCTTTAAGACTCTTCCGATCTCATAATCAGCAAACGAATTACATCCCAAGAACAGAGATCTCTTCTCTGTCGGTGTCCGCAGTTCCCATGATGTCGCATGGAGGTTCTTTCCCGCCCAGAGTTTCTGCATCAGCGGTTTGTCCTCAAGATCATCGTGGAATCCCTCATTGTCATCAAACGAGAAGTTCTCATACATCCGGTTAAACGGTGCCGGACACAGCGACGGTCCATGCGGCTCATCATAGGAAACCGTCAGGAAGAAATCCTCGTCTCCATACTCCTCAAGGAAACGGATTGCACGGTCGGAACACCGATGTGCATAGGTGAAACCCTCGCTCATCTCCGGGCTGTACGCCGTCGCACGCTTTCTCGATTTTACACGCTCCTCCTCCGTCAGTTCCTCAAGATAGCATCGCATATCATACCAGTAGTCCGGGTCCCAGCCCTCCGGGCACTTTCCATATCCAAAATAGTCTCCGCCGTCGAGATGCCACTTTCCGATATAACCGCAGTGTACATCCTGATCTGTCAGACGCTGACCGATCGTCTTCACACCCTCACCGAGAGGCATACTGTTCGTCGACACTCCATTGCTGTGCGGGAAAAGTCCGGTGAAAATCGCACCTCGCGCCGGACCACAGACCGGCTGACAGGAATACGCATTCTCATAGCGAATTCCGCCCTCTGCCAAATGGTCGAGATTTGGAGTCTTCATCCGACTGTCCCCGTAACAGCCAAGCATATCCTTTCGTGTCGTGTCCGTCATAAAGAGAATGACCTGTCTCTTTCCGCTCATCTTGTGTCCTCCTTAATTCTATCTGGTTATATAATCTATAAATTTTGAAATGTTTGTATAATTTCTTCTATTTTTTCGTATATCTAAATGGTTTATATTTGATATAATTATAAGAACAAATGAAAGCAGACTCCATGTTTTTTTACGCTCACTATATGGACAATTCTGCTTTTTGGGAGGAAGAAATATGATTGATAACGCAGGATATCTCTATCCTGAAAAGAGGGACAAAGGACGGGAAGATCTCCGTGTTCCGATCGCCATAAACTGTTGTGGTTCCAAGCGTTTTTTCACCCGAGATTACCTTCGCAGAAGACCTGACGGGCGTTTGGATTATCAGCTTCTCTATGTTTACCGTGGTACCGGACATTATCTGTTTTCGGACGGATGGAAGGCGATGGAGGCCGGATCTCTGATTCTCTACCGCCCCGGCGAACCTCAAGGATACTGTTATTACGCGGAGGAGACACCGGAAATCTACTGGATTCATTTTACCGGGTCGGAGGTTGAGTCCGAGCTTGCACACTACCAGATTCGGACAGGCATGATCGGCAAATCCCCGGAACTGAGGAATTTCTTTGACGAGATCATTTCCGAACTTCAGCTGAAAAACCTACATTTTTCAGATTTTATCAACTGTGATTTCAAGCGACTCCTCGTGCTAATTGCACGCACGAGAAATCACTACCTCTGTCCGTCCCACAACAACTTTTCCGTGAACCGTCTGATTCTCCACCTGAATCGAACTTACATGGAACCCTGGACAATCCGCTCGATGGCAGATTTTTGCAACATCAGCCCCGATTACCTCGCCCACCTGTTTAAGGACAACACAAACGTCTCTCCGATGCGCTATTTAAACCAGATCCGCGTCGAAAAGGCAGAGGAACTGCTCTCGGTCACCGACTTGCAGATTCAGGAGATTGCAACACTCGTCGGCTATCCGGACTCCCTCTATTTCAGCCGGACGTTCAAAAAATTAATCGGAGAGGCCCCTTTGGCTTACCGAAAACAACACCGGGAACGCAATTCCACGGATTTTTCCGCTCAGAAACTTCCTGACCGTGTACAAGAGCCTTCCCTTTCCTGAGGAAAAGTCTGGTCATTTTAAGGATTTTGTTTTATCATAGCATTAGCCTACAAATTAGAATCTAAAAAAGTTAGAAAACGAATACGGAATGTAGATTTTCAACGAACTATAACCACTGAAAGGATTCTGTTTATGAACATCACCTATATTCATCACAGCGGTTACCTGCTTGAGAGTGAACATGCTATCTTCCTCTTTGACTTTGTGGAAGGAACTCTTCCGGCACTTGATCCGAAAAAAGAGCTGTTTGTCTTCGTAAGTCACCGCCATGCTGATCATTTCAGCCCAAGGATCTTTGATCTTCCGGCTTCTCATGCAAAGACCCGTTTTATTCTCTCCCATGACATTCGACCGAACAAGGTGCCGGAATCTGTGAGAGAGCTCGTCTCATTTATGAAACCGCATGAGGTTTTGGAGCTTCCACTCCTTGATAAGAAACTGTTTTCACTTCGCATCACAACATTTAAGTCCACTGATGAGGGTGTCGCCTTTATTCTCGAAGTGCGAGATCCACTGTATCCTGACAACCCAAAAGCGATCGTCGATCCGCACTCTCCGACCGTCATTTATCATGCCGGGGACTTAAATGACTGGCGCTGGAACGGAGAACCACTTGCATGGAACAACAACATGAGCGCCAATTATAAGCGGGAACTTGAAAAAATCCGCGACACGGGCTTCCATCCTGATATCGCAATGATCCCTCTCGACGGTCGACAGGAAGATCTCTTTTATCTTGGAGTGGATGAGTTCATGCAGATCGTCGGTGCAAATTGGATCTTCCCGATGCATTTCTGGGAAGACTTTTCTGTGATTTCCAGGCTGAAAGCCCTTCCGTGCAGTGCCCCTTACCGCGCATGTATCGTGGACCTCGAAAAAAAGGACTACAACTTATAAACCGGATAAGGCAGATAAAACGGAAGTCAACCAGCTTTCCCGACGGATCGAGGAGGAAGGCTTGTCGCCGAAATCTCCGGTGCCTGCTTTGGTCTGATGTTTAGCGGAAATGCGCGAGATTTTCTCTGCTCTTTGGCGTTCCGTCCCGGTATTATCCCTGCTGTATTTGAGATTCCACAGAAGGTTTTCCAGTTGGGGACAAAAGAAACACGTAAACGATAAGAGAATAAACGATAAAAGAAAAGAGGATTTATTTCCATGCGCATTTTAATTGTCGAAGACGAACATGCTCTTGCTGAGACCCTCGCTGACTTAATCAGTGGCCCCGGCGGTGATCGCTCTTCAAACGCTGATATTGCCGAAAATGGACTTGATGGTCTTGAACTCATCCGAAGCGGAATTTACGATGCCGTGATTCTCGACGTTATGCTCCCGGGGATAAATGGCTTTGATATTGTGAACTACTCGGTCATTGAATGGCCGAGCATCTGAAAATGCAAAACCAATCA